>JAOXRV010000586.1 GCA_025800435.1 Cellvibrionaceae bacterium
GCCCTTGCCGATCGGTTTTACACACAGTTGTCCGGGGGTGAAAAACAGCGGGTTCAGCTGGCCCGAATTCTCGCCCAGCTGTGGCCCGCTGAGCAGCAGCTGGGCCTGATGTTATTGGATGAGCCCACCGCCAGCCTCGACCTGGCCCACCAGTGTCAACTGCTGGATTACTGTCGCCATTGGTTGAGCCCCGGGCGTGCGGTGTTACTGGCCATGCACGATATTAACTTGGCGCTGCGCTACGCCGATCGAATTTTAATACTCCAGCAGGGTGAGCTTGTGGCCGACGGCGAGCCCGCGCAAATCGCCGATGCGGCATTGCTCAGACGAGTGTTTGGGCTGACGGTGCATATTGCCGAGCGCCCGGACGGCAGCGGCCCCTGGGTGTTGTGGTGAGTGAAACGCTGTTGCTGCTGGCGGCATTGACGCTCGATGCCTTGTTGGGCGAGCCCCGCCGCTTTCATCCACTGCGCGGCTTTGGCTTTTTGGTCGAGTGGTTTGAGGCGCTTGCCAATACTCGCCCCGAGCGCAAGCGCAGTTACTTTTGGGGTATTGTTGGCTACTGCCTGTTAGCACTGATGCCGGCGCTGGCTGTGTACTTATTGTTTGAGCGCAATTATTTGCCAGCCTGGGGCGAGCCCCTATTAAGTGTGCTGCTGTTGTACTTTGGCATTGCCAGAGCCAGTTTATTTGCCCATGCTAGCGCCGTGGCCCGCGGCTTGGCACAAAGCCTCGCTGAGGGTCGCCGGCAAGTGGCCAAGCTGGTCAGCCGCGATAGCGATTGCCTCGATACCGCCGGGGTTAGCCGAGCGGCAATAGAGTCTACCTTGGAAAACAGCAGCGATGCGGTGCTGGCCCCTATTTTTTGGTTTGTGCTCGGTGGCCCGGCAATGTTAGTGCTCTACCGTTTGAGTAATACACTCGACGCCATGTGGGGCTATCGCAATCGCCGCTTTCGGTACTTCGGCTGGGCCAGTGCCCGGGCCGATGACCTACTCAATTATATCCCCGCGCGGTTATTGGCGCTGGCCTATTGTGTATTGGGCGGTGCCCCGGCCTGGCGCGCCTGGCGAGCGCAGGCCAGTGCCTGTGCCAGCCCCAACGGTGGGCCGGTTATGTGCGCCGGCGCCGGCGCCCTAAAGCTGAGCTTAGGCGGCCCGGCCAGTTATCACGGCCAACTTCAGCAGCGCCCGCAGATGGGTTATGGCCCGGCCCCCAGCCCCCTCGATATCGAGCGCAGTTGCCGCTTGAGCGATTGGGCGCTGTTACTGGCCGGCGTAATCATTTTATTAGCGGGTGCTTTGTTATGAAGGTTTTACATCACGGTGGCCGTCTGCGCGAAATTGCCGAGCAATACCGGCGCCCGCGCCAGCAGTGGCTGGATTTGTCGACCGGAATTAGCCCCTGGGCCTGGCCTGTGCCAAGCCTGCCCGAAGCGGTGTGGCGAGAGTTACCGGACGACGGCGACCAGCTGGCACAAACTGCTCAGCGCTACTACGGCACCGCCCAGCTACCGCTGCCGGTGCCCGGCAGCCAGTGGGCGATTCGCCAATTGCCGGCGCTGTTATCGCCGCTGGGGCCAATTGCTGTGCCCAGCTGGGGTTATCAAGAGCATCGTCACGCCTGGCAGCTGGCGGGCTACCAATGCTGTGAATACCCAGATCTTGAGTGGCTGCAACAGGCGATTGCCAACGGCGATATAAACCCCGGCTTGGTGGTTGCCATCAACCCCAACAACCCCAGTGCCGAAACCCGCACGGGGGTACAGATGCGGGCACTGGCCAAGTTATTGGCCGAGCGCGAGTGCCTGTTAATAGTGGATGAAGCCTTTGCCGACAGCTGCCCTGCAAACAGTGTGCTGGGCTGGCCGCTGGCGGATAATGTGGTGGTGTTGCGCTCGCTGGGTAAATTTTTTGGCCTGGCCGGTTTGCGTCTGGGTTTTGTATTTGGGCCGCCAGATTTGCAGCGCGCTATGGCACAAATGTGCCAGCCCTGGGGTGTGAATGGCCCAGCTCGCTTTATTGCACGGCGGTGCCTTGCCGATACTGCCTGGGTGGCCGCGCAACGGGCGCGTCTTCATTCGTCCAGTATCGCCCTCGCTGAGGTTTTGGCACCACTCAATTTACAGCAGGGGCGCAGCGATTATTTTGTTAGCCTGTCGGGGCCAGCTGCAGAGTTGGTCGAGTTAAATCAATATTTGTTACAGCGTGGTGTTTACGCCCGTGCGTTTGCGCCGCAACATGGCTTAGGGCGTTTGCGCCTGGGTCTGTGTCGGCAACTGGAGAAGTTAGATGAAGTGGTACGCGCCTATGGCTAGGGTTTGGATTGTGGCCGGCATGCTGTTGGCGCTGAGCAGTGTCAGCCAGGCTAAAGCTCAGCGCATCGTCGCGCTGGCGCCGCATTTGGTCGAGGTGGTTTACGCCCTCGGCGCCGGCGATAAATTAGTGGCCGCGGTGCAGTACGCCGATTACCCCGAGGCGGCCAAAGCACTGCCTCGGGTCGGCGGTTACACCCATATTAATCTGGAGGCACTGCTGCGCCTAAAGCCCGATTTGGTGCTGGCGTGGAAGAGCGGCAACGGTGATAAAATTATTGCCAAAATACGAGATCTGGGTGTGCCGGTGTACGAGTCTGAGCCGGGTACGCTGGAATCGGTGGCGACGATGATGGAAGATGTCAGCCGCTTGATCGACGCACCCGCTGGGGCGGCGGCGGTGCAGGCCTATCGCCAACAGCTGCAGCAGTTGCGCCAACAATATAGTAGTGGCAGCCCGCTGACGGTGTTTTACCAAGTCTGGCATCAGCCCTTGCAGAGTTTGAGTAATCGCAGCATTGTCGGCGATGTGATTAATTTATGCGGCGGCCGCAATATTTTTGCTGACGCCAAAGCCATCGCGCCCAAAACTAATGTCGAAAGTATATTGCGTGCAAACCCCGATGCGATTGTGGCCAGTGGTATGGGTGAGGCCAGGCCCCAGTGGCTAGATGAGTGGCGCAACTGGCCACAGTTAAAAGCAGTGCAGCAACAGGCATTATTTTTTGTGCCGCCATCATTGATTCAGCGTCACAGCCCCAGATTGTTGCAGGGGGCGGAAATCTTATGTCAGCAGTTACAGCAGCTGCGTCAGCAGCGTGCCCAGAAACTAGATGGAGAATAATATGAGTGACAACAATAGCGATCTCGACAAACAACAGGCCAAGGCCGAGCGCCACAAACAGCGAATGCAGCAGCGTAAAGATATTGTCGATGCCGGGGTCGAGCGGGCCCAGCAGGAGCGCGGCGTGTTTATTGTGTTAACCGGTGACGGCAAGGGTAAAAGTAGCTCTGGTTTTGGTACCGTATTGCGTGCGGTTGGCCACGGCTATAAAGCTGGTGTGGTGCAATTTATTAAGGGCACCTGGGATTGTGGTGAGCGCAATATGCTGCAGCAGATGGCCGCGGTTGAGTTTCATGTAATGGGCACAGGTTTTACCTGGGAAACCCAGGACGATGAGCAGGACAAGGCCGCAGCCCTGGCGGTGTGGGAAGCCGCTAAGCCGATGTTTAACAACCCCGATATTCGGCTGATCTTGCTCGACGAATTGACCTATGCCCTCAACTATAAGTGGCTGGATAAAGAAGAGGTATTGGCCACCATCGCCGCCCGCCCACGTATGCAAAGTGTGATAGTCACCGGCCGCGGGGCCAAAAAATATCTGTGTGATGCGGCTGATACTGTGAGTGAGGTAAAAGCTATTAAGCACGCCTTTAGTGCGGGTATCAAAGCTCAAAAAGGCATCGAATGGTAGCCCCTCGGCTGTATTTTTTGCGCCACGGACAAACCGATTGGAATCGTCTGGGCTTGTTGCAAGGACGACTGGATGTACCCCTTAATGGGCGTGGCAGGGCTCAGCTACAAAGCTTGACACCACTGCTCAAGCAGCTGCCGATCGAGCGAGTTTACTGCAGTAGTTTGCTGCGGGCGCGGCAGAGTTGCCAGGCCCTGGGGCTGACGCAAACCACAAGTTACAACCCTTGTTGGGGCGAGCTTAGCCTGGCCCAGCAGCAGGCTCAGTTGAGCCCTGGTTTAAAAGCACTACTGGCCCATAACTGGCAGCGGCTGTGGGCGGGCCTGGGCCGTGGTGGGCTACTGGTATCCCATGGTTCACTGTTTGAGGCCTGGTGTCTGGTGTTGGGGCAAACGCCCATCGGTTTAGACAATGGCGCACTGCTGAGCATGGCGATCGATGGTCGCTACCAATTTATTCACCCGGGTTTTAGCTTCTGAGATTTGCATTTATGGATCAACCGCGCTTCCCCTATTTAATGGTACAGGGCACCACCTCGGATGCGGGCAAGAGCACGTTGCTTGCCGCTCTGTGTCGGATCTATGCCCGGCGCGGTATCAAGGTGGCACCCTTTAAGCCTCAAAATATGGCTCTCAATAGCGCGGTTACCGAAGATGGTGGCGAGATTGGGCGGGCCCAGGCGGCCCAGGCCCAGGCGGCGCAAATAGCCCCCAGTGTGGATATGAACCCAGTGCTGCTCAAGCCCAATAGTGATTGCGCCGCCCAGGTGATTATTCAAGGCAAGGCCCTGGGCAATATGGATGCGCTGGATTACCACGCCTATAAAGAGACCGCCTTTAATGCGGTGATGGATTCCTATCGGCGATTACAGCAACAATATGACGCGGTGCTGGTGGAGGGTGCGGGCAGCCCCGCCGAGATTAATTTGCGCCAGGGCGATATTGCCAATATGGGTTTTGCCGAGGCCGCCGATTGCCCGGTTATTATCATTGCCGATATCGATAAGGGCGGCGTGTTTGCCCAGCTTGTGGGCACCATGGCGTTGCTGAGTGAAACCGAGCAAGCAAGAGTGAAGGGCTTTGTTATCAATCGCTTTCGCGGTGATATCAAACTGCTAGAGAGCGGCCTGGACTGGTTGGAGCAACGCACTGGCCTGCCGGTTTTGGGGGTGATTCCCTATCTGCACAATTTCCATTTAGAGGCCGAGGACAGTATTCGTACGCAGGCACAGCGCGCGCAAGGCGAAAACCTGCTGAATATTACCGTGCCGGTACTGCCGCGTATCAGCAATCATACCGATTTTGATGCCCTGCAACTGCACCCCGGGGTGCAGGTTAATTTCATTGAACTCGGCGCCGATTTACCGCCCACGGATCTGTTGATTTTACCGGGCAGTAAATCGGTACGTGCCGACCTGGGCAAATTGCTGGCGGCCGGCTGGGCCGAAAAAATTCAACGCCATCTGCGCTATGGTGGTAAATTGTTGGGAATTTGCGGTGGCTTTCAAATGCTTGGCCGGGCACTGCACGACCCCAAAGGCATGGAAGGTGAAAAGGGCAGTAGCTGGGGTTTGGGCTTGCTGGATTTTTCCACCGAATTGCACGGCGATAAAGTATTGCGCCAACGCCGTGGCAAACTCTGCGCCGATGGTGCCGCCATTGAAGGTTATGAAATTCACCTGGGGCACAGCAGTGGCCCGGCTTTGGCGCGGCCGCTGATGATGTTGCAAAGTGACGCCGGTGCAATGGTGGCAGAGGGCTGCCAAAGTGATGATGGGCAAATTATCGGTAGCTATCTGCACGGTTTGTTTGACCGGCCAGAGGCGCTGCAGTCGCTACTGAAATGGGCGGGGCTTGCCAAGCCTGCGCCATTTGACTATCGCGCTCAGCAAGAATTAGAAATTGAGCGCCTTGCCGACACAGTCGAGCAGGCGCTGCAGCGCAAACCGGGCTGGCTTTTTGACTCGCCAGCGACATAGGTTTGAGGTCTAAGGTTTAAAAGTTGTAATTTACACCCACGGTTCCGTAGTAGATGTTCTTGTCTTCGACAATAGGGCTGTCGCTAATGCCACTGCCGAGGCGACCGTAACCGCTGTTAAAGGTAAAATCCCAGTTTTTGTTAAAGCTGTAGCGGCCGCGCAGGCCGGCGTTAAAACCAAAGCTGTCATCGGCTTTGTATAGCGCACGGCTGTCGCTAACTTCCTCACTGCGCACGCCAAAGTGGTGGTCGGCTTTTTTATCACTGACCCAGTTCACCCCGGCGTAAGGGTTGATATGCCAATCGCCGTATTCTAGATCGGCGATGTACTCAAGGCCTAGGCTGTGGCCCTTGTGAGTGCTGGATACATCGCTCAGGGCGGTAAAGCGCAGGCGCCCCATGTCGGTGCTGTGGTTAATGTAAAAGCCAGCTTCCAGAGCGTGGTCGCGCTCTTTTAGGCCCGCCAGTTTAGCGTTATTACGATAGTCTTTATGGTCGGCTAAAAACGACATATCAGAAGTTAACAGCAGGCCGCCACTGAAGTGGTTGTGGCTAAAAAGATTGACCCCAACCCCGTTCTCGTTAAAGAAAAACCGCTCGCCATTGTAGCGAATGCGCGGAATGATGATGCCGTCGGTATCTTCCCCGGCATAGGGGTTGTTGATTGCGCCACCCGCCAGGCCGACCATCCAGGTGTTATCGGCTTGGCCGGGGTCGACCGCGTCTTTGGCTTCAAGTTTGCCGACCACCAGAAAGCAGGCGGCAATGGTAGCTAGTTTAGTTAAGTTGTTCATACAGTCCTCACTGATTTGCTTGTTGTGTTTCGATGTGAGGTACTTTACGAGGGATAGCTAAACCATAAATTAATTTTATCTTAACGAATCATTAACCGGCTGATTTTTTGGCGCCGCTACCTGAAAGCACTGTATTCGAGCGGTTTGTGGCGAGTACAGACTTAGATAGGGCAGGGCGGGGTTAAGTATGCCCACGGCGACATTGGCGACACTGGTTTCGGTGGTGACGTAGTTCCAGGTTTTGTCGCCGCAAACTTGGCGTAAATCGATAGGTGGGCTCAGTTCAATCAGGCCGTTGACGATGGTGTGGTGCCAGCGGCTAAGCTCCTGCTGATTGTGCGCTTGTTGATACTGTACAAAACTAATACGGCTGCAGCCAACCAGGCCAATACAGCCACCGATTATCATTAATATAAATTTATTCATGGCGGCACCATACTTTGGCGGTTCGGGGGGAATAAATAAACAGGGTGATCAGGCCCAGCAAATAATCATTGCTAGAGATAATGGTTTGCATTTGTTCTACCTCAGCGCCTTCGCATACTTGGTTGACGTCAACCTCGTGCTCACCAATGAGTCCGAACAGATAAAACGCTTTGCTATCGATATAGTCGGGCTCGCGGTGCAGCTTCTCACCGCCGCTGGGGCGGATGGTGACACTGGTACAGGCGCTCAGTGTCAGCAAGCTAAACAGCAGCAGTGTGCGCTGCCACAATGTAAATGCCATTATTAGTCTCCTTGTTTACTGCTGTGATTATTATTGGGGAAGCGAATCTGTAATTTAGCCCCCTGCCACTCGCTTTCATCAACGCTGAGTTCAGCTTGATAGGAAGCGAGAATTTCACGCACCAGGGCTAGGCCAAAGCCCTGGCCTTCGGCCTGGCTATCGAGGCGCACGCCGCGTTTAAAAATATGCTCACGCTCACTGGCGGGTATGCCAGGGCCGTCGTCGGCCACCGAAAAATACCAAGCCTGCTTGTCTTGCCAGGCGCTGACAAATACCTGTTGGCGGCCATATTTGAAGGCGTTATCGCACAAGTTACCGATTATTTCGGCCATGTCTTGCTCATCCGCGTAGACCGATAAACCGGGCTCTACACTCATTTGGCAATTGATGCCTTTGTCGATATAGACCTTGTTTAGTGCCTTGATAATGGCGGCGACTTCAGCTTCCAGGGCAATCGCCACAAAACTGGCCTGTTGGTTGCCGGTAACTGCGCGCTGCAATTGATAATCGACAATATCGCGCATGCGGCGCAGTTGTTTGTTGATGCCTCGATGCAGCTGGGTTTTATCAATAAGATCTTCTTCGGCTTCGTGGCTGAGGCCGCGCAAAACCGATAATGGGGTCTTTAAACTGTGGGATAAATCCGCCATGCGGTCGTGATAGCGCTGGCGCTGGCGCCGCTCATTGTCGATCATCAGGTTTAAATCCAGCGCCATAGGGTTGAGGTCTGAGCTGTAGTTTGATTGCAGTTTTTGGCGCTGGCCGAGATTGAGCGATTGAATATCGCCGCTCAGTTGCTGCAGTGGTTTTAAACTCAGTTTAACAATCAACCACTGCAGCGAAAGCAGCCCCAATAAAACCACAGCGGCGCCGCCGGCAATTAGCCCAAATACCCGGTGTTGGCGCTGCTGATATTGATCGGCCTGTTCCAGCACACTGAACACAAAGTCGCTGTGGCGGCCCTGTTGGTCGGGCCAGCTGGTGCTGTAGCTAAGGCTGTAATAGTTTTGCCCGGCCTGATCCACCGCTAGCCCAAACAGCCACTGGCCGGCGCCGGGCTGGGGCAGCTGTAGCCGGTGTTGGGCCAGCGATAAACTGCCCCAGGCCAGTTGCCCCTGGTCGTCGTTGACCTGTGCTAACAAGCGCGAGCCGGGCTGGTTAAAACGCTCGTCGTCCAGCTGCCGGGGCAGTTGAATCTGGCCGTTAAGGTTGTCCGCCTGGCCCATTAGGCTGTAGGTGATCAGTTTCAATCGCTCCAGTATCAGCGCCTCTTGGTTGAGGCTATAGGCTTTGCCCAGGCCAAAGCCCAGCGCTAGGGCAATAAGCCCCAGTACGATAAAGCTAACAAAGAAAAGGCGCTGGGCAATGGTCATGGTCAGCTGCTTATCTGCCTAAATCGATAGCCGCGCCCGCGCAGTGTTTCAATCGGTTTTAGGGTGCTGCCCGGGTCCAGTTTTTTGCGCAGGCGGGCGATAATAACTTCAAGCACATTGCTGTTGTTTTCATCCACTGGGTCGTCGTAGAGGCGCTCTAACAACAGTGGTTTGCTGGCCACCTTGCCGGGGTTGAGCATAAAGTGCTCCATTAGCCGGTACTCAAAACTGGTTAGTTCCACCTCGCAATCATCCACAAAAAAAGCACAGGCGCCAAAATCCAATTGATAGGGGCCATTGCTCAGGCGCTTGCGGTTGCCACCGGTGGAGCGGCGCAACAGGGCATTGATACGCGCCCCCAGCTCCTCTGGCTCAAACGGCTTGGTGAGGTAGTCATCGGCACCGGCATCCAGGCCCTGCACTTTGCTCTTCCAGTTGGCGCGAGCGGTCAGCACCAGGATCGGAAATTCCAGCTCGCGCTCGCGCAAAGTTTCAATCAGGCTCATGCCATCCATGCCCGGTAGCCCCAGATCGATAATGGCCAGGTCGATGGGGAACTCGCTGGCGAAGTACAAGCCCTGGGCGCCATCGTTCGCCAGTTGCACGCCAAAGCCGGCGGCGCCCAGCTGGCGCGCCAGCTGCCCTTGTAATTCGCGGTCGTCTTCAACGATCAGTATTTGCATTTACTCGCTCCTAGCGGCGAATCTCGCTGCCATCAATGGCGCTGAGATATAAGATTTTTACCACCCCCTGGGGGTTGATCAGTTTGACCCGGTAGCGCATTTGCTCGGCTTGGCCCAGCGCTTTGATATGCAGTATCTCCGCCTGGTAGCGCTGCTCTAACAGCTGCCGAATTTGGGCTCGGCTAAGCGGCTTGTCGCTGTCCGCCAGTTTGCTTGTGCTGGGCTCTGGTTTGCTGCTTATCTCGCTGGGGCGCTTGTTGGAGGGTTGCGGCTTTGGTTTCGCTTGCACTTGCTGTTCAAGCCAGCGGGTCAGTGGCTTAACGGTCTGTTCCAGCCACTGGGTGCCCGGGTTGAGCTTTTCTTCCAACCATATCGTGTTGGCTGCTTGCTCGTCCTTTTGCTCGTCCTTCTGTGCGGATTGTTCTTGTTGCTCTTGCTTGCTCGGCTGCTGTGCCTGGGCACAGGCGGGCGCGCCGCCGAAAATCAGCGATAAGCCGATACCCGCGAGGGATAAAAAAGCGCTGAGTGTCTGGCGTTTCGACATGGCTTAAGAGCCGCCTCTGTTGGCTTGGTATAGTGAGTCAAGCAGACTATAAAATTGATAGATTAACCATAGATTAATCGCAACACTAGGGCACCTCTGAATAACTCGATGATGCTCAGCGGGATCCTAAAGCGTACAGCTGCAAGGCGCGCTGCGCAGTGAATGCCGGCCGCCTTTACAAGCAGCGCAACGCCGCAGATGTGCGCTTTAGGGCCCGCCCTGCGGGGCCTTGAGGCAAAGGCGCTAGCGGCGTTGCTCACTCTCGACGTGCGCCCAGCATGCCTTCGAGCGAGCGCCTTGCTAGCGCATTTGCCTCAAGGCCTGAGCGTCA
>JAOXRV010000599.1 GCA_025800435.1 Cellvibrionaceae bacterium
TGACGCTCAGGCCTTGAGGCAAATGCGCTAGCAAGGCGCTCGCTCGAAGGCATGCTGGGCGCACGTCGAGAGTGAGCAACGCCGCTAGCGCCTTTGCCTCAAGGCCCCGCAGGGCGGGCCCTAAAGCGCACATCTGCGGCGCCCGGCTACTTGTAAAGGCGGCCGGCATTCACTGCGCAGCGCGCCTTGCAGCTGTACGCTTTAGGATCCCGCTGAGCATCATCGAGTTATTCAGAGGTGCCCTAGCTTACCGTGATCTGCACCGGCTGTAATGACACATAGGTTACACCCAGCGACAAAAGACACTGCCCTATTTGGCCATAATTGCCCCTCACATTGCCTTTTTCTCGCCCTGCCCCCGCCCTATTGCAAGGCTTTAATAGACATTAACAGCAATTGAGGCCGATCGGGCCGAGGAGGCGCAAGTGTCGCTAAGCCAAGCTCAAGCACAAACCTTTCAACTGCAACAAGAGTTGGCCCAAGGCCGCCAGCAGTTACAGCAACTAAACTGGCACAAGCTGGAGTTTCAGTTGATGTTTAGCGCCGGCTCAGATCTGCCAAGTGCCAGCGGCCGCCGCCGACTGCAGGCACTGGCGCAGTTTTTAAAACTCAAGCCAGAGCTAAAGCTGCGTCTGGACGGCTACGCCGACCCCCGTGGCAGCGATGAGTACAACAATGTGCTGGCCCAATACCGCGCCAAGCATGTGGCCCAGTTTTTACAGAGCCAGGGCATAGCGTCGAGCCGCATCCACCGCTTTAGCCACGGCGCCCGCTACGCCATTAGCGGCAGGCCCAGCAGCTATGCCCAAGAGCGGCGGGTAGCGATAGAAGTTTTTAAACCCGAACCGGAGCAGCTGGCAGCTTGTTAACACTTGCTTAACAAACTGCCGGCAGCCCTGGCTTGCCCCCGCTGCCGATAATCGGTAGCGTAAAGTCTCGTTTAAGCTGGGGGCAATTATGATACGCAAACACCAAATTCTATTCGCACTCTGTGCCGGCCTGGCCACCCAGAGCCTTAGCAGCTATGCCACTAACACCCAGGCCGATAACACCCAAACCGCTGGGCCCAGCTGGCCACCCGCGGCTGGCGACAATACCTATATTCTGCGCTACGACCGCATCCACCACCCGGTGCACAGCGCCAAAGGCATGGTGGTTAGCCAAAATGCCCAGGCCAGCGAGGTCGGCAAAGCCATTCTCGCCAAGGGTGGCAATGCGGTGGATGCGGCGGTGGCGGTGGGCTTTGCCCTGGCCGTGACCCTGCCCCGGGCCGGCAATTTGGGCGGCGGCGGCTTTATGCTGATGCACACAGCCAAGACCGGCACCACCACCGCTATCGACTATCGCGGCGAGGCCCCATCCAGCGTCAGCGGCGATGACTTTATTAAAGACGGCAAGGTCGACCGCGACAAAACCAAGCTGGGCCACAGCGCCTCGACCGTGCCGGGCACCGTGGCCGGCCTGTATAAGGCCCACCAACTGGGGGGCAAACTGCCCTGGGCCGAGCTGCTGCAACCGGCGATCCAGCTGGCCGAGGGCGGTATTGACGTCAGCCGCGACTTGGCTTGGGCGCTACAGGCCAAGGCCAAGGTACTCAGCGCCAACCCCGAGAGCTGTAAAATATTTTTTAAAGGCTGCAGTGCGTATCTGCAAGCGGGCGAGCGCTTGGCGCAAAAAGATTTAGCCCAGAGCCTTAAGTTAATTGCCAAAGGTGGCGCCGAGGTATTTTATAAGGGCGCGCTTGGCGCCAAAATAGTGGCCGATATGCAAGCCAATGGCGGCCACTTTCGCCAGCGCGACCTGGCCGCCTACCAGGCCCGGGTAGTCGAGCCATTGCGTAGCCCCTACCGCGACCACGAAGTGCTGACCATGCCGCCGCCGGCCGGTGGCCTGCCACTGCTGCAGATTTTAAATATTATCGAAAACCACGATATGGCCGCCCTCGGCGCCGGCTCTGCTGCCGGTTTGCATATCCTCGCCGAGGCAATGAAGCTGGCCTATGCGGATCGCTTTAAATACCTGGGCGACCCGCGCTTTAGCGAGATACCGGTCGCCGCCCTACTGGATAAAAACCTGGCCCGCCAGCGCGCCGGCCAAATTAACCTGAGCCGCAGCCTGGATGCGCGCAAGCTCGAACCCAGCCAGCTACAGGGGCCGGCGCCTGGGCCGGACACAACCCATTATTCAATCGCCGACAGCGACGGCAACCTGGTCTCCAATACCTATACCTTAAGCGCCTCCTTTGGCTCTGGGGTGACCATTGCCGGCACCGGCATTTTAATGAATAACCAAATTAATAATTTTGTGATTCGCCCCAGTGCCGACTACGCCGACAAGCCCCGCGAGCCCAATGCCATTGCTCCGGGCAAGCGCACCAAGAGCACCCAGTCGCCAACCATGGTGTTTAAAAACGGCAAGCCAGTGCTGATTACCGGCACCCCCGGCGGGCGCCGCATTATAACCACCGTGGCCCAGCTGATCTCTAATGTGATCGACCACCGTATGGATATCGCCAGCGCCAGCGCCGCGCCGCGCATTCACCAGGGCTGGGGCCGGCGCGACTATAAGCTCGAATACGAGCCGGGTATCAGCCCCGACACATTGGCGCTGCTCAAGCAAAAGGGACACACGCTTAAGGCAGGCGCCACCATGGGCAGTACCCAATCCATCGCCATCGACAGCGCCGGTCACTACTGGGGGGCCGCCGACAGCCGCCGCCCCGGTGCCGCCGCCATCGGCTTGTAACAACTGGTTAACATCTTGTTACAAGCTGTTACCCCATTGCCGCAGCTGGTTTACCAGCGGGGACTAAAATAGCGGCACACAGTTCCTACAAAAATTCTATAAAAATAGCCGGCCCCAGGTCGGCTGCAAACCTGGAGAGTACTGATGTTTAAGCCCAAGCCGCTAAGCCTCGCCATTGTTGCCAGCTTGAGCGCCAGCAGCGCCCTTGCCCAAGACAATAACGCAACTGAAGACAGCATCGAAGAAATTGTCGTTACCGGTACCCATATTAAAGGGGTCGATGTCGCCGGTGCCCTGCCCGTTAGCCAACTCAGCCAAGAAGACCTGGACCTGGCCGGTGCCCTCAGCACCGAAGAGCTGATCGGCGAGCTGCCCCAAGCTGGGCAGATTGAATTTAACAGCGCCACCGAGGGTACCTCCTCTAACAGCGTGCGCGGCGATGTGGCCTCGGTAAACCTGCGCGGCCTCGGCGCCGACAGCACGCTTATTCTGGTCAATGGCCGGCGCATGGTACTCAACCCCTCATCCTCGACTAACTCTAACGGCGTGCCGGTGCAGTTTGTCAACAGCGCCATGATCCCCGCCTCAGGCCTGGATCGAGTTGAGGTACTGCGCGACGGCGCCGCCGCTATCTACGGCACCGACGCCATCGCCGGGGTGGTCAACTATGTGCTGGATACCGATTACGAAGGCTTTGAAATTAAAACCCGCTACGGCAGTGGCCACTCGGGTAGCCTGGGTGAGGCCTCGCTGCAGTTGCGCGGCGGCTTTGCGTTTAATGACGACGCTTCCAATATTACTTTTTTTGCCAGCGACTTTAATCGCTCCGGGGTAACCGCTCAGGAAATCGACTACACCAAAAGCAGTGACTACCGCGATACCGACCGCACCCCCAGCCTGTTTATCGGCGACACATCACTGCGCAATCTATCCACCTTTACCCCCTGGGGCCAGTTTAACCTGGGCCAAATTAACCCAGATGGCAGCTTTACTCCAGTGGGCGTCAGCGGCATGGCCCGCGGCAGCGACGGTCGCTTTCACCTGCAGCCCGCCAGCAGCGCCGGCGGTGTCGCCTATAAGGATGGCCTGGAGATTGACGACGGCACCCTTAACAGCGATCTGCGCTACAACATTAACGACCAGCGTATGATTCTGCCCGAGCTGGAGCGGCGCCAGTTTTTTACCACCTTTACCCACGAGTTTGATAACGGTGTAGAGCTGTTCTCCGAGGCCAGCTATTACGAGTCTGAGTACCAGACCTACTTCGGCCCCAATGTGATCTCCGATGTCAACAAGATGTACATCCCCAAGACCGCCTACTACAACCCATTTGGCGCGGTGGGCAACCCCAACCGCATTGCCGGTCTGGACCTTGCCGATGTACCCGCCGACGGCCTGGATGTAAAAATAGACCGCTTGCGCCTGTACGATACCGGCCCCCGCTTTATTGATACCGAGGCCGATTCCTACCGCTTTTTAGTCGGTGCCCGGGGCAACTGGAACGACTGGGACTGGGAGAGCGCTGCCTATAAATCTGCCGCCAATGCAGACGACAGCCAGGTCAGCGTCAGCCGCAGCAAGTTTTACCAGGCCGTATCGCGCAGCACCGCCGATGCCTATAACCCCTTTACCGGCGGCAACTTCGCCGACCCGGCCAATGGCGACCCCAGCAGCGGCGGCGACGCCTCTGAGTTTACGGTTAATGTTAAGCGCCAAAACCGCACCTCGATCAGCGGGATGGATTTTAAAGCCTCAACCCCCGAGCTGTTCAGTTGGGCCGGCGGCGATATCGGTGCGGCCTTTGGGGTAGAGCAACGCCGCGAAACCTATAAAG
The DNA here is from genome assembly GCA_025800435.1 of Cellvibrionaceae bacterium. Lineage (GTDB taxonomy): Bacteria > Pseudomonadota > Gammaproteobacteria > Pseudomonadales > Cellvibrionaceae > Pseudoteredinibacter. The sequence continues at coordinate 4,580 of JAOXRV010000599.1, forward strand.
ATGACCGCGACCCGCTGTTGGATGGCAGCGTTACCTTTACCAACCCGCTCAGCGGCCAGTTCTTTAGCAGCGATGTAATGGGCGTGAGCGCCACCCCCGACACCGTCGGCTCGCGCGAAGTGTTCTCGGCCTATGCCGAATTTATGGTGCCGCTGGTGAACGAGGATATGGGCATTCCCCTGGTTAAAAGCCTGGATGCCCAAATCGCCCTGCGCGCCGAGAAATACTCGGATGTGGACGACGATATTCTCAAGCCCAAGTTTGCCCTGTCTTGGCGCCCAGCCGACTGGCTGCAAGTGCGCAGTGCCTATTCCAAGGGCTTCCGTGCGCCCAACCTAGAGACCCTAAACCTGACGGTGCAGGAGCGCTTTAACAACAACGAGGAAGACTTCTTGCGCTGCGCCGCCGGCCAGGCCCTTGGCACCCCCGAAGAAGATGTGGACGCCTGTTCCGCCTCGATCAATAGCCGCCGCCTGGGCAATAAAGACTTGGAAAGTGAAGAGTCTGACAATATCACCTTTGGTGTGGTCATCGAGCCCCTCGAAGGCCTGGTGATCACCGCCGACTGGTGGCAGATTGAGCAGGAAGGCGTAGTCGGCTTGTTTGGCCAAGATAACCACCTGATTCTGGACCAGATTATGCGCTTTAACGGCAGCAGCAACCCCAATGTGGTACGCGCCGCCCCGACCGCCCAGGATCAGCTTGAAATAAACGCCTACAATGCCGCCAACGGCACCAGCCTGGCCGCAGTTGGCGACCTGCTGTATATCAACGATACCTTCCTGAACTTGCAGCCACGCACAGTTGAAGGCGCCGACTTTAGCGTTAGCTACGACACCGCCGAGTACGATATTGGCAGCTTTACCCTCAAGTTCGACGGTGCCTATATCGCCAAATGGGACCAGGAAGCCTCGCCCCAGGTGAAAGAGATTTTGGCCGCTGCGGCCGCCAACCCCTTAATCACCGGTGCTGTCTCTTCCTTTAGCAGCGGCTCCCAGATCGAAGATGAAGCCACCCCGCGCTGGCGTGCCAAGGCCAGTGTTACCTGGCGCCTGGACAACTGGCGCGCCGGTATCAGCGCGCGCTATGTGGGCAAGGTTTACGACCCCGATGTCAAACAAGATGACGACCCCAACATTGTGCTGAAGATTCCCTCTTGGACAACGGTTAACACCTACGTGAACTACAAGTTCGACCAGGGTGCCTTGGCCGACACCAGCATCCGCTTGGGCGCCAATAACCTGTTCGATGAGGAGCCGCCTTTGTTCGACGCCTCACGCGGTTACAGCTCATCGCTGCACTCGGCTCGTGGTCGCTATGTCTACCTGGATCTGAGCAAGAAGTTCTAATTTAAAACCAGCACTGTGGTTTTACACATTTAGCCCGCATCTGCTGCGGGCTTTTTTTCCCCACTAATCAGTGTAAGAGTTATGAAAACCGCGATTAAAAAAATTCTAATTATCGGCAGTTGCAGCCTTCTCGGTGCAACCACCGGCCTGCCGAACGCCATTGCTAAAACCCCCCATGGCGGCGAAGCCATTATCGACCTGGCCGGCCAATTCCACCCGGTGATTGGCCGCAAGGGCATGGTCTCCAGCCAGGAGGCCCAGGCCACCCAAGTGGGTGTGGATATTTTGCGCCAGGGCGGTAATGCGGTGGATGCCGCGGTGGCGGTGGGCTTTGCCCTGGCCGTCACCCTGCCCAAGGCGGGCAATATTGGCGGCGGCGGCTTTATGCTGGTACACCGGGCCGATCAACAGCAGACCCACGCTATTGATTACCGCGAAAAAGCACCGGCCGCAGCCCATCGAGATGTCTATTTAAATGCGGATGGCGAAGTCGATAAACAGCGTATTCGCAACAGTTTTCAAAGTGCCGGGGTACCCGGCACCGTCGCCGGCTTATTGCTGGCGCTAAAACAACACGGCAGCATGAGCCCCGCCCAAGTCATCGCCCCGGCGATTAAACTGGCCGAGCAGGGTTTTGTACTCTCGGAGCCGCTGGCTCTGGAGCTGCAGCAGCGCCACCCCCAGCTGAGCCGCTCGGCCGCAGGCAAGGCCATTTTTTACAAACCCGACGGCAGCTTTTACAACGCCGGCGAACGCCTAGTGCAAACCGACCTGGCCAACACCCTTAAAAAAATCGCCGCCACTAATGGGCGCTCGTTTTACCATGGCGAAACCGCCCGACTGATTGTAAAAGACTCAGCCAAACAGGGCGGCCTAATTAAGAAGCAAGATCTGGCCGACTACCAACCGGCGCTGCGCAAAGTGGCTCGGGGCGAGTACCGTGGCTACCAAATTGCCACCATGCCACCGCCCAGTGCCAGTGGTATTCATATTATTCAAATGCTGAATATTCTGGAGCAGAGCCAGCTGCAAAAGCCACCCCATAACAGTGCCGCCCACTTGCATCTACTCAGCAGCGTAATGCAATACGCCTTTGCCGACCGCAGCAAGCACCTGGGCGACCCAGACTTTTATAAGGTGCCCGTAGCGCTGATTACCAGCAAGGACTACGCCAAACAGCTGGCCGCCAAGATTGACCCCAAACGCGCTAAACGCGCCGATGAAATTGCCCCGGTCGATATTAAAAGCTACCGCGAAAGCCCCGACACCACCCACTATTCGGTGATTGATAAATGGGGCAATGTGGTGTCTAACACCTATACCCTTAACTTTAGCTACGGCTCGGGTATTGTGGTGGCGGGTACTGGCTTTATCCTCAATAATGAAATGGACGATTTTTCGGCCAAGGCCGGCGCCCCCAATGCCTTTGGTCTAAGCGGCAGCGATGCCAACGCCATCGCTCCGGGCAAGCGCCCCTTAAGCTCAATGGCGCCGACTATTATATTTAAAGATAACAAGCCATTCCTGGTGACCGGCAGCCCCGGCGGCAGTAAAATTGGCAACGCCGTGTTGCAGCTGATCAGCAATGTGATCGATTATGATATGAATATCGCCCAGGCGTCTTCGGTGCCCCGTATCCACCACCAGTGGCGGCCGGATGTGCTCAACCATGAGGATGGTATCAGCGCCGATACCATCAGTATTCTGCAGCAGCTAGGCTATACCACCAAACCCAGCAAGGGCCTTGGCAGCACCCAATCTATTATGCTCAAAGCGGGGATTGTCTACGGCGCCTCTGACCCCAGGCGACCCGGGGCGGCAACCATCGCCGAGTGAAAATGGGATAGAAACCTGTCGTGATCCGGCAGGTTCATACGCTCACCCATAATCTCACCCAGCACACCTTCGCGCTCCATCTCGTTAAAGCTGGCGCGAAGGCTTTGGGCCAGTTTTGGGTCGGTGGCTTTACTGGCCGCCAGGTACAGACCCTTGGATATACCCTGAAGTTTAATCACCGGCTCAAATTGCTTGCAGTCTTGTTTTTCCTGCTGGCACAGGCGAATCAAACCCGATGAGCTGGAGGCAAATAAACTGATGCGTTTGCGCAGCAGTTTATTCATATTTTGGCGGCTGGTGTACACCCCCTCTAAGCTGCTAACTCCCATGCGCTGCAAAAAAATATGGTGGGCGTGGTAGGTCACCACCCCAACTTTATAGCGATTGACATCGCTAAAGTCATTTACCTTAATATCTTTGCGCTCGGCCAATTTAAACAGGTAATAGTGCACCGGCGTCAGCTGGCCAAGCCAGTGGAACTTAGCCTCCCGCTCCTCGGTTCTAGCCAGGGGGTAAATCAGAATATTGGGTTCTAACTCGGCGCGCCGATAGCCGCGCTTCCAGGGGGCGAAAAAAAGATCGTAGTCTATTCCCGCCCTGGCCATCAAGCCCTGCACCACCTCGGTGGCCTGGCCATCGCCAAGGTTATCGCTGCTGCGATAACTGAGGGGGGTGCGCTCGGTAATAATTTCCAAGCGCAGTGGCGCTGCCACGGCATTGGCCACCGCCAAACAAAAAACAGCGCATAACAGTCTTTGGCTAAAACCTGTTGGGTTTACTTTGTTTGGGTTTAATCTCATCGGTTTATTGCTTTGGCTCAAATTTACTGATCGCCAGCTGGGTCATGCGCATAGTGCTCAGCCAGCGCTGGTAGCAGCTCGCCGTTAACACGTTATCGGGCTCGTTAAAGTTAGTAAACAGCTCTAACATAGCGCGCAAACCAAAATTAGCTGCCAAGCCCTTTAGCTTGTGTAACTGCTCATAGCTGAGCGGCTGGCCCACCGCCACCCCCGCATCGGCAGCGATATTTTTAGCCAGTTCATCGAGGGCCTTATCGTAAAGCTGGGAGGCGGGCTCAATGCCCAAATTGCTAAAGTGTTCTGACACGACAGTGTAATCTAAGGTGTCACACTGGCGCGCCAGCACCGACTGCAGCTGAGTCATTAACTGGGGGTAGTCTAAAGGTTTTTCCACCACCGCGTCCATACCGGCCTGGTAGCAGCGTTGCTTAACCGCCTCGTCGCTGTGGGCAGTAACCCCGTAAATCAAGCCCAAATAATGTTGCTGGCGCAGTTGCCGGGTTGCCTCAATCCCATCCAGCACCGGCATATTAACATCCATCAGCACCACCTCGGGCTGCTGTTCGGCCACCATTGCCACGGCCTCGCGGCCGTTTTCTGCCTGCAGAAAATGGTGCGGGCTCTGGGCGAAGTACCAGTTTGCCAATTTAAGATTAATCGCCACATCATCGGCCAATAACACACTGACGCTGGCCTGCCCGGCTGCGGCCTCAGTGTGTTTGGGCCTTGGTGCCTTGGCAGCCTGCAGCGGAATATCAAACCAAAACTCCGAACCCTCGCCCTCGACCGAGTGAAAATCGATATTACCGCCCATCTTATCGACAATGGTTTTGCAAATAGCCAAGCCCATACCGGCGCCACCGTACATGGCGTGAATTTTTTTATCGGCTTGTTTATAAGGGGTAAAAATAGATTGCTGGGCGGCTTTGGCAATGCCAACGCCGGTGTCACTGATTTTAAAGTGCAGCTGCTTTTGGTCTTGCCCAGGCAGATCGTTAATGACGCTGACTTCTAAATGAATTTCACCGGCACGGGTAAATTTAATCGCGTTATTGAGCAGGTTGAGTATTACTTGACGCAGCCGATCCGGGTCGGTGTTAATATACTGCGGCACCGCTGCGGCTACATGGTAACTGAGTTTGCTGCCGCTTTTTTTGGCCGCGGGGTTTAATAGAAACATCAGCGATGCCAGCAGCTTATCCAACTCGACCACCTTGTTGATCAGCTCTAAGCGGCCCTGCTCATTACGGGTGTATTCCAGTGCATTGTTCATCAACCCCAGTAGCGATTCGCAAGCTTCGTTAATGGTGTCCACATACTGGGCCTGGGCCTGGGGCAGACCACTATCGGCCAGCAGCCGCAGCAAACCCAGAATGCCGTTCATCGGGGTTCTGATTTCGTGGCTCATCACCGCCAGAAAATCGGATTTTGCCTGGCTCGCGGCCAGCGCCGCTTGCTGCTCGGTTTTTAACTCGGCGGTGCGCTCGGCGACTTGGGTTTCAAGGGTTTTATTGGCTTCAATAATTTGCCGATGCTGGGCTTTAATGGTTTGCAGCTGGCGGTTAAACGCCTTCAACAACATACCAATTTCATCGTCCAGATTAGCCGCCGGAATATCCACCTCATCAATTGACTCGGCCCGGCTGACCTGGGCACTGGCGCTCAAGATAGATTTGGTTAGACCATAGTAAAACACCAGCATAATACACACCGCCAACACAATATTGCGGACAATGCCAAACACAAAGGTCAACAGCGAGCGCTGGATAAATTCTTCGGCCCGGCTGGCCGGGTCAACTTGAATATTTAAAGTGCCAACCTGAATGGTATTTTGCTGTTTAAGGTTGGTGCTAATGGTTTGTAACTCGCCGAGCAAATAGCGGCCCAGGGGCGATACCGGCTCCGCCGGCTTGCTGGCGGTGGCGAGGATATCGCCGTAATTATCTAAAATTGTCGCCTGAATAATAAAGCGGTTATTGAGCAGCCCGGCCACAATTTCAGCGGAGGTGGCATCGTCCAGGTTATAGGCGGCAAACTGGGCAGATTTAATCGCCGTGGCCAGGGTTTTTTGCACCTCGTGGCTGTGCATATTGCGCTGGGCAAAATAATCGGCCAGCAGTTGGCCACCGGTTAATAGCAGGCCGATAACAAAAGCGACCAAGACGATATTGCGGGTTTGTTTGTAGGCTAGGCGCCGGCGCAGCGGCAGCTTATTGGAGGCGGGCACGGTTAATCGCAGCTTGTCAGCGGCGCAATAAACACATAGCCGGCGCCGTGCACGGTTTTAATAAACTTGGGGGCGGCCTGCTCATCGCCGAGCTTCTTGCGCAGCCGTGCCACCATCACATCGATGGTGCGGTCGGTTGGGTACCAGTCCCGGCGCTGGATTTTATTCATCAGTTGATCGCGGCTGAGCACCAGCCCCGGATGGGCCAGTAGCGCCCCCAGCAGTTTATGCTCGCCCTCGGTCAGGTTGGTCTCCTCGCCACCGCTGTGTACCAGCAGCCGCCGGCCGGGGAAAAACGACCAGCAATCAAAATCGATCTGCTCGGCCAGCTGGGTAACGCTATTAAGGCTCTCTTGGTGTAAGCGCTGATTGAGGTTTTTAACCCTGACCATCAATTCGCGGATATTATAGGGTTTGGTCACATAATCGTCGGCGCCCAGCTCTAAGCCGACAATGCGGTCGATATCGTCGCTGCGCTGGGTAACCAGAATAATGCCCATATTGGAGCGACTGCGAATCTCCCGGGTCAGGGCCAGGCCATCGCCGTCGGGCAGGGTAATGTCGAGCAATACTATATCGATCGCCTTTTGCGCCAACTGCTCGCGCGCCTGGCTGCAGTTGTGAGCCTTGTAAACCTCATAGGGCTGCTGGCTAAAATAGCTGTAGAGCAGCTCCATACTGGCCAGCTCATCCTCTACGATAAGCACCGTTGCCACTTTATTGGGTGTTGTTTTCATTTCGCATTCTGCACTGCTTAGGCAGTGTTGATATACCAAATGCGCCCCGGCCGGGCAAGCTTTTTAAGCCTAAACGAAATAAATCAAAGAAAATTGCCCGCAGGCCAAGGGTAGCTCTGGCTAACTCGCTGACGCTCAGCCGGTAATGATCGCCCCGCAGCGGTCGTTTTTGGTGCGTAGCGCCGATTTGGCGCACCAAAGCAAAAAGCCCCGCGCTGGGGCGCGAGGCTTTTTAGTAGACGCTTGCCTGTGTTTTATTTGCGCAACTCCCGACGCACCAGCCACCCCAGACCCAGCATCATCGCCAGCATTAACAGCGGGCTGTCGACCGGTACAGCCTGACTGGCGGCACCAGCATTGGCACCACCGGAACCAGAGCTAGAACCCGCACCGGAGCTTGAACTTGCGCCTGAGCTGGAACCGCCACCAGAACTGGAGCTACCTCCTGAGCTGGAACCGCCACCAGAGCTGGCACCTACCAGTACCCCAGCGGTGGAAGGCAGCACACTGCTCGGATCCATTTCTGCATTATTGCCCGCAGCATCTTGCATGGTGCCAGAATTCAAATCGATACTGCCCAACTGGATACCATCAGTATCTTCATCTCCGGCTTTTACCACATAGCGGAACAACAGGGCCGAGCTGCCACTGCCGGACACATACTCCGCCTTCTCACTGGCCGAGCCAATGGTCAAGGCGATATTTGGGGTACCTGTTACCACGACATTTTCATGATAATTAACCGTAAATTCTAAATTTTGCCCTTCGTTATAGGTGTTGTCGGCAGGCACAGTTACACTGGTAATTTCCGGGTCTTTATTGGTATCAACCAATACGCCCGATGTATCAAGAGCGGGTTTGACCGTGCTGGATTCCCCACCGTCGGAAACATTGACGATATCGCCGAAGGCTGCGGTAATTTCAGCGCCCAGGACAATACCATTGGAGTCGACGACATCCTCCGGTAGGGCATAGCTAAAGGTGATATTGGCAGTGCCAGTGCCTGCGCTGTAGAAAGCTTGAACGGCATTAGCGGGATTATCCGTACCAATAATCAGTGCGATATAGGGGGAGTTACTGACATTCACCGCCTCGTCGTAAGTAACCACAATGTCGATAGTTTCGCCGACACCATAGGTTTTTTCGGCAATATTTATTGCCGTAGGCGTGGCCGCATACGCACTTGTAGCCACACCCATGGCTGCCACGATAGACCCAGTTAATTTACTAATTGATTTTTTATACATCCTTTTGTTACTCCGCGATCTCTGTTTAGAATGGAAAAATGCCAGCGTTTCGGTTCCATCCAACTTAGCTCGGCAAATGATCGTGGCTCAGCGTAGAAGAGTAGCAGGCCAAAGTCATTACCACTTTGTACCCAAACTGGCTACCAAAGCCCGCTAATAACAGCTAAGCTAACAGCAGGTTTTTGAACAATTTTTAGGTGGTGACTGACGCCAAATTAATTCAAGTTTTGGATTGATTCAGGTTCGCAAAGTAGAACCCGAGCAATTAAGACTAAATAACAATAAAAGGCCCCAATATGAGTAAAACTATCGACCTGTATTTCTCGTTTCGCAGCCCCTACTCCTACCTGTGTACACCCGGTGCACTAGAAATAAAAAAGAACTATGACGTAAATATCGAGCTGCGCCCGGTACTGCCTTTAGCGGTGCGCGAACCCAATTTTTTTAGCCCAGAGAACCTAAAACGCGGCGCCTATATCTTGCGCGACTGGCCACGCCGGGCCGAAATGTTAGGCTTGCCCCACGCCTGGCCCCAGCCCGACCCCATTGTGCAAGATATGGAAACCTTCCAGGCGGCCGAAGAACAACCCTATATTTTTCGCTTAACTTATCTCGGCATTGAAGCAAACCGCCGGGGCAAGGGTTTGGAATACGCGGCCGAAGTATCGCGTGTAATTTTTGGCGGCACGGTTAACTGGCACCAGGGGGAACACCTGGCCCAGGCCGCCGCCCGGGCCGGTTTGAATTTAGCCGAAATGGAAGCGGCGATAGCCGCCGATGAGCAAAGTTATACCCACGAAGTGGCGGCCAACCAACATAAACTGGAAAGCTCCGGCCACTGGGGGGTACCAACCTTTGTGTTGGATCAAGAGCCTTTTTTTGGCCAAGACCGTATCGACTCGATTTGCTGGGAGCTGGACAAACAAGAGCTTAAACGCGAAGCCTAAGGCAGTCGTTTCACACCCCGACCACTCACACCTTAATAAGCCTTACCACATAGCGCAGCGGCCCGGACTGCAAGCTGGCAAAGGGGTAGCAGGTGACCAGTGTCAGCTGGCCCGGGTAAAGTTGCAGCAAGTCACGGCTGGAATCTCGCACCGCCAATTGACTCACTCGATAATGCTGCCAACTGCCATCTCGCCCCTGCAGGCGCAGCCTATCGCCGCGCTGTAACTTCTGTAAAAAACCAAAGTGGGTATCCCGGTGGCCGGCAATTACGGTGGCCGGGCCGTGCACACCGGGGCTGCGGCTTAAACCCGGGCCAAAGGCCAAGCTGCTGCCAAAACTGCCCGCTAATACCCACTGGTCTATATTGCCGGTGGGCCACTGCAAGCGCGCCACCGGCCAAGTATCGGCCCAAGGCCAGGGCCTGTGCTCACCGCCCTGGGACAGGGTTTGCTGCCAGGCATCGGCAATCAGCAGCTGCGCCAATTCAGCCTTAGCGGGTATCCACAAAGCCTTGGTCGCCAGGCCAAGGCTTAACAGCAGCACCAGCGTGCGCCAATGCTTAAACACGACGGCGGCGCCAAAGTAGCAACAGCGGCAACAAAGCGAGCAACAACTGCGCCTGCCACAAACTGGCGGTACTGGGGAAGGCCATGGTATTGCCTTTGGGCATGGCATTGGGCACCGCTTCGCTTGTTAGTTTTTGCTGCGCCGGGCGCGCCGGTTTTTGCTCCACCGCCACAAAGCTGGTGTAGGGCGAGAGCAACTGTTGGCGCAGAGCCACCGCCAACACATCCTTGCGCACTAGGGCTTCATCGCGGCCCATAATTTTTTGGTCCAGCAGGGCCTCTATCTTCTCGCGCCCCCACAGGGTGGCCACACCTGGGTGTTGCTTCTGCCCGGCACCGGCCAGGTCTAGGCTCTGGCGCCAGCGGCCACCGCCCAGGTCGCCCTCGATCACTATTTTACCGGCCATTGTGTCGCTGGCATTTTTATCACTGAGCTTCGCTAGAATACGCAGTGGCTCACCCAGGTAGAGATCGGGAATATTCTCTGGCCACATCTCCACTTGTAAATGCTTTGGCCACTGCACCTTAATATCGCGCAGCACCGGCCGCTCTAACTTGGCAAACAACTCGGCCATCTCGGTTTTGAGCTGGCCAATATCGCCAATATAACTGTAGCTGCCACGGCCAAACTGGGCCGCCTTGCGCATAAAAAAGCCATTGGGAGCCGAGCCAATGCCGACGGTAAATAAACGCGCATCGCCCAGGCGCTGGTGAATTTCAGCAAACAGCTGGGCCTCATTGCCGACGCTGCCGTCGGTAATAAAAACAACCTGCTTAATAAAACCGGGGCTCGGCTCTTGGGCCAAAGCTTCCTTTAAAGCCGGCAACATATCGGTGCCGCCACCGGCCTCCAGCCCGCGCACAAAATTCACAGCGTCGCCGCGGTTGTGCTCATCCATCACCACCGTCTGTGGCCTAAACGCGTTGTGGACGGAGTTAAACTCAATGATATTAAAGCGGTGGCCAACGGGCAGCCGTTCAATCGCCAACTCTAGCGCTGCCTTGGCCTGGCGAATCGATTCCCCACCCATTGAGCCTGAGGTATCAATAATATAAATCACCTCGCGGTCCATGGCCGCAGCCGCCTGGGCTGGTGGCAACAGCATTAACATGGCGTAATCGGACTGGTCTAGGGTTTGACGAAACAGCGCCGCCCTGGCCTCGGCACTGGCCAGCGGACGCCAGCTCAGTACAAAGTCTCGATTCATCGAAGCCATGCCCTGACTCAGCTGCACCCGGTGCTGGCCCTGTTGTTTTTGTACCGTAATTTGGTGGCTGGCACTGTCAATAGTAGCCAGGGGCAAGCCGGCATCCAGCACAATTGCCAGGCTCATTTGCATGGCTTTTGTGGTCATCGGCGGGGTAATTTCGTGGGCATCGGCTACCGCTTGTGTAGGCTGGGCCCAGCCCTGGCCACCCAGGCTAATCTCTTCCGCCTGGGGCAGTGGCTGGCCGGGAATAAAACGGGGGGTAATGGTGCTGGGCAGGCGCAGGCTAAATTCCTGGCCGCCCTCGGCCAGCGCTTTCATCTGTACCGGCTGGGTGATCGTCAGCTCAACTTCAATGGTTTCACCGGGGCCGATATTGGCCACCTTTTGGGTAAACATATTGGGCCGCTGTTGGCTGCTGAGGGCCGCGCGCTTGCCGGCGGCCTTGGCCTCACGGTAGATGCGCTTGGCCTCTTGTTTCTCTTTAATTTTGCCGCGGATTATGCGCTCGCCAATGCGGATCTGCATGGCTTGTACCGCCGCCTGCTGTTGCAAGGGGAAAACATAAACCGCCTCTAGCCAGTCTTGACCCTGGTTGCGAAAGCGCTGACGCAACCTTAACTGGGCCACCATGCCGCTAATTTGCAGCTGGTAATCGCTGGCCAGGTGCAGGGCCCTGGCCTCTTGGCCGGCATCGTTTTTAAACAGCAGCTCACCGGCTTCTACTGCGCCTGGGCGTTGCCACTGATAGGTCTCGGCACGGCTACTGTGGGCCAGTAGCATTAAAGCGAACAAGATTAATATCGGCAGCCCCAAGACACAGGGCCAGAGCCGGCGCTTTTTGGGCTTGGGGCTTAAAATTAAGTGGCGGGGGATTTTCGGGCTTTGAAAGATCATGGCTTACCTCACAGTTTGCGAACAACGAGGATTAAACACCCAGGCCGTGGCCCAGCTGGGGCAAAACAATGGCAAGCCACTGCGCAATTATGATGAATTGTGGCGGGGATTTATTTTGCCCGGCGGCCGGTTAAAATGGGCGCACAATATCGACTAAGGAAGCCCCCATGTCCCGGCATATCGCCATTGTGGAAGACGAAGCGGCCATTGCCGCCAATTATTGTGAAGCGCTAGAACGCCTGGGCTACCGGGTCAGCCACTATCTCGACCGCGCCTCTGCCCTAGCCGGCTTTGAACAACAGCTGCCCGAGTTGGCGATTATTGATGTGGGCCTGGGGGCCGAGGTAGAGGGGGGCTTTGAGCTGTGCCGGCAACTGCGCAGCATGGCACCGCTGCTGCCGATTATTTTTTTAACCGCCCGCGACAGCGAGCTGGATATGATCAGCGGCCTGCGCCTGGGCGCCGACGACTACCTGACCAAGGATATCAGCCAGGCCCATATGCAGGCGCGTATTGTGGCCCTGTTTCGGCGGGTGGACGCACTTAAGGCCGACCACAGCGAAGACAATACCCTTGAGCGCGGCCAATTGGCGCTAAACCTCGACCGTATGGCCGGCCACTGGCAGGGCCAGGATTTAGAGCTGACCATTACCGAGCTGTGGATAATACACGCCCTGGCCAAACACCCGGGCCACGTCAAAAACCGGCAGCAATTGATGGATGCGGCCAACGTCGTACTGGATGACAACACCATCACCTCCCACATCAAGCGTATTCGCAAAAAATTTCAGCGTATCGACCCCAGCTTTAACGCCATTGCCACCGCCTATGGCATGGGCTACCGCTGGCAAAGCAGCGAGTAGTGGTAGCGAATGAAACTGAGCCGCCAACTGCTGCTATTAAGCCTGCTGACCCTGTTGATACCCTGGGCCGGCTACCAGCACTTGATCGAAGTAGACAGCCTGCTGCGCCAAGGCCAGGGCCAGGCACTGGAGGCCAATGCCCGCGCCCAGGCCGCACGAATTGAGGCCCAGCCGGCCCTACTGGAGCAGCTGGCCCTGGCCGGCGCACAGGCCCAGGGTTTCTACGCGCCTTTAAGCCCCGGCGCCATTGTGGTGGATGGCTATGGCGGCGACTGGCCAGCCAAGCGCGGCTACTACTATAAAGACCAAGATGGTGACTTTAGCGCCCAGTGGCAGCTGGCCCTTGGCCGGGCCGAGGCCGAAAGCTTTCACAACCGCCAGCGCCAGCGGCTTAAGCGCGATACCCTATACCTGTGGCTAGAAGTGAGTAAGGCCGAACTGGTTTACTTTCACCCGGGCCGCCCCGGCCTGATCAACGGCGACCATATTCGGCTGCGCCTGGGCCAGCGCCTATTGGCTCTGGGCAGCAGCGCTCCGGGGCTGCTGCAGGCCCGCTATCAAAGCGCTGACGGCGTTAAGCTTGAGCACCGAGTTAATGGCCACTGGCGCGAGCGCAAAGACGGCTTTCAGCTAGAGCTGAGCCTGCCCCTGGCAATGGCCAAGGCGGGCTTTAATCTCAATATTGTGGCCGCCGATGGCCGCTGGCTGGGGCTGCAACACTGGGATCTGCCCGCCCAGCCCCCCATCTACCAGCGCGCCGAGCTAGACCAAGCCTTGGCCCAGGCCCAACAAGCCGAGCTGCAGCTGGCCGTGTTTAGCGGCGATGGGCAACTGCTGGGGGCCAGCGAACCCACCCCCGCATGGGACTATATTGGCCTGCACCCAGTTAAGGCCTGGCTCTACCAGCGCCTATTGGCACGCCAGCAACTACCCACGGCCCAGCCCTGGCGCCGGCAGGGCAAGCTCGACAGTATTGAGCTGGGCAGCGCCCTTGGCGGCCAAAGCCAGAGCCGCTGGTACCGCCAGGGCGGCCAGGGCCTGCTGCGCAGTGCCGCGCCCATTCGCAATGGCCAGGGCCAGCTAGTGGGGGCGGTTATCGCCGAGCAGGACAACAGCATTCATATCGGCCTGATGAACTCGGCCCTGGTGCAGCTGATTTTGGTCTCCGGCCTGGCCAGCCTGCTGGCCGGCGGTGGCCTGTTGGCCTATGCCAGCTGGTTGAGCTGGCGAGTGCGACGCCTGAGCCTGGCCGCCGACCGCGCCCTGGATGAGCAGGGCCGAGTGGAACTTAGCGCCCTGCCCGCCAGCCGTGCCGGTGATGAGATCGGCGATTTAAGCCGCAGCTTTCAACAGCTGCTGCAGCGCCTGCACGCCTATACCGAATATTTGCGCAGCCTCTCCAGCAAGCTGTCGCACGAGCTGCGCACCCCCTTGGCGGTGGTTAGAACTTCGCTCGATAACTTAAGCCAGGGCCCATTGCCCGAGTCGGCCCAGGTCTACGCCGAGCGCGCCGCCGCCGGCAGCGAGCGATTATCGGCGATTCTCAATGCCATGGGCGCCGCCAGCCAAGTGGAAGCAGCCATCGCTGGGGCCGAGCTGGAACGGCTGGATTTGGCCCAATTGCTGAGCGATTTAGCCGGGGCCTATGGGGATACCTTTAAAGACCGCTGTCAAGTAGAGCTGCAACTGCAGATCCCTGGCCCCTGCCCTATTGTGGCCGCCGGCGAGCTACTGGCCCAGGCGCTGGATAAGCTGGTGGAGAATGCCGCCGATTTCTGCCCCCCCGGTGGCCGCATCTACCTGCGCTTGAATGAGCTGCAAGGGCACTATTGTGTCGAGGTGGATAACGATGGCCCGCTACTGCCGGCCAAGATGCAGGCTCAGCTGTTTGATTCGCTGGTATCGCTGCGCGAACCCAGCGCCAAGCAGGGCGCCGATGAGCGCCCCCACCTTGGCCTGGGGCTCTATATTGTGCAGTTAATTGCCGAGCTGCACCGGGCCCAGATCAGCGCCCACAACCGGGCGGACGGCAGCGGCGTAATATTTCGCCTAATGCTACACAAAGCCTTGACTTAGAACTCGAAAACGGCATAATACCGCGTCCTTAATTTAGACCAAACGTTATAGGAGCATTACGGTGGCAAACTCACCTCAAGCTAAAAAACGTGCCCGCCAGAACGAAAAGGCCCGCCAGCACAACGCCAGCCTTCGCTCCATGGTGCGCACCTACATCAAGAAAGTTGTTGCGGCCATCGACGCCGGTGACGCCGAAGCAGCCAAAGCCGCTTACGACGCCGCCGTACCCGTGATTGATCGCATTGCCGACAAGGGCATTATTCACAAGAATAAAGCCGCTCGTCACAAGAGCCGTTTAAACGCTCAGGTCAAAGCCCTGGCCGCCTAATCGGCCCCAGCTTGATCGTGTAAAAAACCGGCCATGGGCCGGTTTTTTGCTTTTTAGCGATTACCTACTGTTGCTATCTATAAATCATTCATCACTTCTAGGGCACCACTAGCTGTAGAACTCCAGCAAATACCAGCCAAGCCAGTAATAAAGTAATAGGCAAATATGGCACGATTCAAATCTCTACCACTTAAGAATTACATATAATTCTGACGCCCTTATAGGTTTGGCCTATTTTGAGTTAACGGCAGAGCCAGGCACTCAAAAATGTGACACATTTCTCAAAAAGCAGTCCACAAGCAACTGTTAACGAGAGAGTCACCTATGCGCCAACGCCCTTTCAATATCTGCCGCCAGGGCCTGTTACTGCTATTGCTACTGCTGGGAAGCCAGAGCAACCACGCTGCCAAGATGAGCGAGACCGAAGCCTGGCACAGCTGGAGCGGCTGGCTGGATTCGATATTGGCGGAGGAACTCAGCCCCAAGCAACAACTGCAGCGGGTTAACCAGCACTTTAACAACTACCAATGGGCCAGCGACCGCCAGCGCTGGCAGCAGCGCGATCACTGGTCCAGCCCCCTGCAAACCATCGCCAGCGGCGCCGGCGATTGCGAAGACCTGAGCATCGCCAAGTACGCCAGCCTGCTGGCCCTGGGCCTGGACGAGGGCCGCTTAAACCTTGAGTATGTGTTCTCCCATAAGCTGCGCCAGGGGCATATGGTGGTGACTTATTTACAGGCCGACGGCAGCCGCCTAGTTCTCGACTCCCTCAACCCGGGCATCCACAAATTTGCCGAGCGCCAAGACCTGCAGGCGGTATACCGCTTTAACCGTCAGGGGGTTTGGCTGCCCAAGCTGGGCCGCTACCAGGCCGGCCACGCGCTGCTGCCGAGCTGGCAACGGATACTGGCCAGCGACCCTACCCTGGCGCAAGATGAGCAGATCTCCACGCGGCTAGCGGCCTTATAACCACTAAGCAGACTGACACTACTTAGGTTTGCGCACTGCACTCCGGGGTAACTCAACACCCCACCTCTGGCAACAAAACCCAGCTTGAGGGGTGGGGGGTACTTTCTCCGTTCCAAAAGCGCGCCATCCAGGCGCTGCCCCCCGTTTCCTCCTGAAGCCTAGTCACTACGAAAGCACCCCCCACCCCTCAAGCTTACAACTCGCACGGGCTCTAGCGACAGGGCTCCAGCCAAAATACCGGCAAAGCGAAATGATCTATTCCAAACAGCAAGCCACTACTGAGCCCACACTCCATTGGTGACCTGGCAGTCGATACTGTCGAGGGCCATATGGATTAGCAGGCCGAGGCCGGCTAAGCGGGTTTTGGGGAATAGGCAGAGCAAGCCATAGAGGGCAATGGCCGGCAGTCGGTGCAGGGGGTGAAAGCCGATACTGCAGCGGCTTGGCTCGTAGATGGGGTCGGCCAGCAAATGGTCTAGGTCTACGGCCATGCTGGCCATCATTACCAACAGGGCCCAGGCCCAGCGGCGCCGGTAAAAAACCAGCGCCACGGCCAAGGGTAGCAATAGATGTAAAACTAAGTGAAAGATACGTTGCCTGCTGCGCCAATTAATTAGCCAGAGGCTCGGCCTTTACCTGCTCAGTATCGACGCCAACAAGCTCTGGGGAACCATCGATATTGTAATCAATACCAAACCAGCCGAGTACCCCACGTTTAATACTGGCGCCGAGCGAATACAAAGCCGGCACCAACAATAGGGACACAAACAGGGCAAACAACACACCAAAGGCCAGGGCGATTACCGCCGGGTGTAAAAACTGGGCCTGGGTGGAACGCTCGGCCAGCATCGGCATCAAACCGATAAAGGTAGTCACAGTGGTCAGCAAAATCGGCCGAAAACGCTGCACGCCACCTTCAATCACCGCCTCGCGCACACTCATGCCTTTGCGCCGCAACTTGCCGATATAATCCATCAGCACCAGGTTATCGTTGACCACCACCCCGGCGGCGGCGCCAATACCAAAGTAAGAAAACAGGGCCATGGAGGTATCGAAAATTAAGTGGCCGTAAACCGCCCCCATAAAACCAAAGGGAATCGCGGTCATAATAATGATGGGCTTAAAGTAAGATTTGAAAGCCACCGCCAACAGCGCGTACATCACAAAGAAGGCCAGCAGATAGAGCGAGGCAATCTCTATTAAAAACTGGGCTTCACCCTCGGCCTGACCAGCTTTATTAACCAGCAGGCCCGGATAGCGAGCCTTCCAGTCTTCGAGAAAGTTTGCCTCCATATCGTCCATAATATCTTTGCGCACTTCACCATTCAGCTCGGCGTCGATATAGGCACTGCGGCGGCCATCGCTGCGGTTGATGCGCTTAATACCCGGCGCATATTCCACCTCGACCACTGAGAACAGGGGCAGCTCGCGGCCGTCGCTGGTGCGCACCCGAAAATCATCCAGGCTATCGAGGCTGGTGCGGGCCGAATGTGGGTAGCGCAGCATCACCCGCACATCACCGTTTTTACGGGGCAGGCGCTGAATCTCTTCACCGTAATAGGCCTGGCGCACCTGGCGCGATACTGCGGCCAAGTCCACACCCAATTTCTCAGCGCCCGGCAGTAATTTTAGGCGTAGCTCATCGGCACTGCCCTGTAAATCATTGCGCACAAAAAAAATCGAGTCGTAAGTTTGCAGCTGCATTTCTAACTCGGCCACCGCTTCGCGCAGGGTGTCCAGGTCTTCATGCTGTAGCGAATAGTTAATGCGCTGACCACCGTTATTAAAGGTGTACTGCACCGAAACACTTT
>JAOXRV010000605.1 GCA_025800435.1 Cellvibrionaceae bacterium
GGGTAGGGGGTGCTTTCGCAGTGACTAGGCTCCGGATGAACGGGCGCAGCTGCATGGACGCAGCGTTTTGGAACGAAGAAAGTGCTCCCTACCCCTCAAGCTGGGTTTTATCCCGGAAGTCGGGCCTTTTTCCCCGGACAGAAGTGCGTGTTCGCGGGGGTGACGTAGCAGGCTCAGTACACTAGTTTCAGTTTAGGCTTCAGACTTTTTACGCCCCACCTTGGCGACTGAACTGGCCGTCGCACACAAGGTACCCTCTTCATTGTAAAGCCGGCCTTGCAAAAACGCCGTTTTAAAACCATTTTTGATCACCTCACCTTCCACTCGCAATTTACCCGCTCGGGTGCTGTTTAAAAAGCTGGTTTTAATTTCAAGGGAAGAAACTGCAATCACATCACTCTGGCTGGCAAATAGGGCGTGGGCCATGGCCGCGTCCAACATAGCGGTTACAAAACCACCCTGGACAATATCGATAGAGTGGCAGAAATTTTTGCCGATATTAAATTCAAAGCAAGCCCAATGGCGCTCGCTATCAATATCGATAATTTTACCGCCCATGATCGGCAAAAATGGTGGCGCTTGGCGGTTAAGTGTATCGATCAATTTTTGTTTATCGCTCATTACGGTTTCTCTTTATTAAAAATCTAATAATAAACACCCTGCTTTGGCCGGGAGAATCGTTCAAACTGACAGATTAATTACTTTATTATTAGCTTCCTACTTTATTCGTATATCTAGTGTGCGCTCACGGAATACCTCGCGGTCGCCAAACCCCTGTAGTAGCCTTCTTTCAAAGTTATTTAATAGTCACAGCAATTGATCTCGCTGTTAAAGGAGTATCAAGATGGAATCTTACAACCGCGCCCGGGAAATGTTTCGCTGGTCGCGCCCCGAGCGTTTTAATTTTAGCCGCGATGTGATCGACCGCTGGGCCGTGCAAATGCCCGATAAACTCGCCATGCTGTGGGTGGATGATCGGGGCGCTGAAATTCGGCGTTCCTATTTGGATATCAGTACCAGCTCCAAGCGGGTGGCCAATGCCCTCAGCCAGCTTGGGGTTAAGCGCGGCGACCGGCTAATTTTAATGCTCGGCCGTCAAATCGCCTGGTGGGAGGTGTTTACCGCGTGCCTGCGCATGGGGGTATTAGTCACTCCGGCTACCACCCAATCGTCCAGCAAAGATATTAGCTACCGGGTGCAAACTGCCGAGGCCAGTTGTGTTATTTGCGATAGCGCCAGTGCGCTGAAGTTTGATCGGGTGGCCAAGCAGTGCCCCAGTGTGCACAGTAAAGTAGTGGTGGGGGATGAGCTCGAAGGCTGGCTGCCCTACACGGAATTGTTGGCGGCGCCGGCGGAATTTCGCTGCGTCGATACCGCCGCCAGCGAGCCGGCGCTGTGTTATTTTAGCTCGGGTAGCAGTGGCCACCCAAAGATGTGTGTGCACAGCCACAGTTACGCTTTGGGCCATGAAACCACCGCTAAATACTGGCTTAATTTAAACGAGCTGGATATGCACTGGCATATTGGCGATTCCGCTTGGGCCAAGGCCGCCTGGGGCAGTTATTTTGCCCCCTGGTTGCGCGGTGCGGCTATCTTTGTGCACCAGTGTGACAGCTTTGACGCCGAGCGTACCCTGGAGTTGATGTGTTGCTACTCCATTAACACTTTTTGCGGCACACCCACGGTCTACCGAATGCTGGCCCGACAAGATTTTAGCCAATACCAGTTTTTATCCCTGCGAGATTGCGTCAGCGTCGGCGAGCCGCTGGAGCCTGAGTTGATCGATAGCTGGCAACAGGCTACCGGGCTGACTATTCGCGACGGTTATGGCCAAACCGAAACCGTGGTGCTGTGCGGCAATTTTCCCGGTATGGATATCCGCCCTGGCTCCATGGGCAAGCCCTCGCCCGGGATCGAGTTGGCGGTGGTGGATGAGCAGGGCCAGCCACTGCCGCCGGGGGTTGAGGGTGATATTGCCTTGCGGGTAAAGCCCGAGGCGCCACTGGGTTTATTTTTGCTCTATAAAGGCGAGCCTGAAAAAACCGCCGCCAGTTACCGCGGCGATTGGTATATAAGCGGCGACCGCGCCCATATCGATGAAGACGGCTATTTTTGGTTTGTCAGTCGCAATAACGATGTGATTTTATCCGCCGGTTACCGGGTTATCCCACAGGAGGTTGAGCGTGCCCTGTGCCTACACCAGGCGGTGGCCGAGGCGGTGGTGGTGTCCAGCCCAGACCCCCAGCGCGGCGAGTTGGTTAAGGCCTTTGTGGTGCTGGCCGATGGCTTCGAGGCCTCTGCCTCACTCGGGCTGGCGCTGCAAAACTATGTCAAAGGGGTAAGCTCGGCCTATAAGCACCCCCGCAAAATTGAATTTATCGAGGCGCTGCCCAAAACCAATAGCGGGAAAATTAAGCGCACTTGGCTACAGCAGCGGGAATGGAAGCACCACAAATAATGATTGAAGTGTTAAATCACAATCCTTCTCTATATCAATCTCTGCTTAGCTGCTGAATTTTTATACTGAATCTTCATAGTTAATTAGACCTTGGTAGAAGTGCCGAAAAGCCCTGAAACAGCGCCTCGGTGTTTATAGGTAAGTGTGTGCTTACATATCCCAGGGTATATATAAATTGGGGATATTATGCGCCTTGAATGCGGGGGCGCTAACCACTATAATGCGCGACGCCTAATTGCGCCCAAAATCGGTGCTTTTAGGGGCATAATCGGTGCTGCTTCAATAAAGTAGCTATCCAAGCAGTAAAGAATACGGGTTATCACGGGTAGATAGTGCGATTTGGTGAATGAGGGTCGGCAGAGTGGGTATACAGTCTAGACTGGCGCCAACTACTCAGAAACCCGGCAACTTATGAACAGCATTCCCAAACCCCCAGTTCTGCGAGCGATGTTGTCCTTGTTTCTGGCAAGTATTGTCATAGCGGCAGCGCTATACTTCCACAGCAAGGTTTGGGCTTGGTCAGTTTTGGCTGGGGCATTAATTTACATCATCCCGCACAGCTACTTTTCCGCTTATGCTTTTCGCTTTCGAGGTGCCCGGGCCAGCCGCTTGATTGCCCAGTCATTCTATCGAGGTGAGGTCGGTAAATATCTACTGACACTGATTGGTTTTGCCTGTGCGTTTGCAAGCCCCCTGCCCCTGGCGGCGGCGCTCATCTTCATCAGCTATGGCATCAGCTGGCTGTTGGGGAGCTATTTACTCGCACGGGTAGTAAACGAATAGTAGTAAGCGAATAGACGTTGTAAAAGCGCTTTTGCTCAAAAGAGTGTTTTTACAACTTCTATCTTTTAGCTTTTAAATTTAAGGTGCTTGAGACATGGCAAGCGAAGGTCAAACTTCAACGGGGTACATCCAACACCACCTGCAGAATCTCGCCTACGGCAAATTGCCGGCCGGCTATGAGCGGTTGGACGCCAACGGCAATGTGGTCGAAGTATTGCAACAAGATACTTGGACGATTGCCCACACTTCCCAAGAGGCCGTTGATATGGGCTTTTGGGCTGTTCACCTAGACACCTTGGGTTGGTCGGTATTTTTGGCCCTAATCCTGGGCTTTATCTTCAATAAAGCCGTTGGCACCGCCAACGCCGGTGTGCCTAAGGGCGTACAGAGCTTTGTTGAAATGATCGTGGAGTTTGTCAACGCCACGGTAACCGATATCTTTCATCATAAAAACCGCCTGATCGCGCCCATGGCACTGACCATCTTCACCTGGGTGTTTATGATGAACCTGATGGATCTGATCCCCGTCGATTGGCTCCCCTTCGCCGCCGCTCAAATTGCCGGCGACCCCCACTTCTTCTTTAAAGTTGTACCCACCACCGACCCCAATGCCACCATGGGCATGGCGCTGACTGTGTTTGCACTGATGATCTTCTTTAGCATTCAACAGAAGGGCTTTATGGGCTTTGTAAAGGAACTGACTTTACACCCCTTCCACTCCGGTAAGTGGTTTGTGGATATTTTCCTGATCCCGGTCAACTTGATTCTGGAAACCGTATCGCTGATCGCCAAGCCTATCTCCCTGGGCCTGCGTCTGTTCGGTAACCTTTACGCCGGTGAAATGATCTTTATTCTGATTGCCCTGATGTTCAGCGCTGGCTTGGTCATGGGTATCGGTGGCTTCTTCTTGCAAATGGGTTGGGCGATCTTCCACATTCTGGTTATCACCCTGCAGGCCTTCGTATTTATGGTACTAACCACCGTATACATGGCCATGGCTCACGATGTAGAAGAGCACTAACAGAAAGAATAGCGCCCCGCACGCGGGGCAAACTGTTTTAAACCTTAACTTTTACTTTTTAATCTAACTACTCTCTTAAGGAGAAAACAATGGAAGCACTTGGTTTAGTTTATGTTGCAGCAGCTCTGTTGATCGGTTTGGGTGCCCTGGGTACCGCTATCGGTTTCGGTACTCTGGGTGGCAAACTGCTGGAAGGTTCAGCGCGTCAGCCCGAGCAAGGTCCTGCCCTGCAAGGTAAAATGTTCCTGATGGCTGGTCTGTTGGATGCGGTACCCATGATCGGTGTTGGTATCGGCATGTACCTGATCTTCGTTGTTGCCCCAGGTCTGGCAGGTTAATTCACCGCTTTTTGCTGAATTTAAACGTTAACTAAGCAAGAGGTGTTAGTGTGAATATCAACCTAACTCTGATTGGCCAATCGATAACTTTCATTGCGTTCATTTGGTTCTGCATGAAGTTTGTATGGCCCGCGCTGATTTCCATTATGGAAGAGCGTGAAAAGAAAATCGCCGATGGCCTGGAAGCAGCGGATCGTGCGGACAAGGATCTGGAACTGGCCAAGAAAAAGGCCGGCGAAACCTTGACCGACGCCAAGAAGCAGGCGGCGGAAATTATTGAGCAAGCTAACAAGCGTGCTAACCAAATTGTTGATGAAGCCAAAGACCAAGCGCGCGCCGAAGGCGACCGTTTGAAAGCTGCGGCTCAAGCTGAGATCGAACAGGAAGCCAACCGCGCCAAAGAAGAACTGCGCGGAAAAGTGGCTGCCCTGGCTCTGGCTGGTGCTGAAAAAGTACTGGGCAACGCCATCGATGCCAATGCCCACAACGACTTGGTAGACAAGTTGGCCGCAGAGCTTTAAGCGAGGTATACCATGGCTGAGTTAAAAACACTGGCCAGACCATACGCCAAAGCTGTATTCGAATACGCCGACGGCGCCGGCGAGTTGACCGAGTGGTCCAACTCCCTAGCGGTATCGGCTGCGGTTTCCCAACAGGATGCGATGCAAGCCACCCTGGCTAACCCAAGCTTAACCGCTGCCCAAAAAGCTGAGGCTTTTATTGCGGTATGCGGCGATGCCATCAGCACCAAGGTCAACAACCTGCTGAATGTACTGGCTGAAAATAAGCGTTTGGCGTTACTGCCCGAGATTACCGCTCTGTTTGAGCTGTTTAAATCTCAACGGGAAAAGGCTGTGGACGTCCGTGTGGAAACGGCTTTCGAAATGTCTGGCGACTTGGAAGCAAAATTGGCGAAAGCATTGAGTGCCAAACTGGACCGCGAAGTCACTGTACAAAGCTCTGTTGACCAGAGTCTCTTGGGCGGTGTTGTGGTGCGTGCAGGCGATACAGTAATCGATGGTTCGGTGCGAGGCCGTTTGGCTAAGCTGGCCGAAGCAATGAACTCCTAAGCTAATTAGGAATAGAGGAACAGAGCATGCAGCAACTGAATCCTTCTGAAATCAGTGAAATTATCAAGCAGCGTATCGACAATCTCGACGTTGCAACTGAAGCACAGAACGAAGGTACTGTAGTTTCCGTAACCGATGGCATCATCCGCATCCACGGCCTGGCCGATGTGATGTACGGTGAGATGATCGAGTTTGAAGGCGGCATCTACGGTATGGCACTCAACCTGGAGCAAGACTCCGTGGGTGCAGTAATTCTCGGCGCCTACGAAGGCGTAGCCGAGGGTCAAAAATGTAAGTGTACTGGCCGTATCCTGGAAGTACCTGTTGGTAACGAGCTGTTGGGCCGCGTAGTTGACGCCCTCGGTAACCCTATCGACGGTAAAGGTCCACTGGGCAACAGCCAAACCGACGCGGTTGAAAAAATCGCCCCCGGCGTAATTGAGCGTCAGTCGGTTGACCAGCCAGTACAGTTTGGTTTGAAAGCGGTTGACTCCATGGTACCCGTGGGTCGTGGCCAGCGTGAGCTGATCATTGGTGACCGCCAAACCGGTAAAACCGCCATTGCCGTTGATGCCATCATCAACCAGAAAGGCAAGGGCATTAAGTGTGTGTACGTCGCGGTTGGCCAGAAGGCATCTTCTGTTGCTTCGGTAGTACGCAAGCTGGAAGAGCACGGCGCTATGGACCACACCATTGTGGTTGCCGCCACCGCCTCTGACCCAGCGGCCATGCAGTTCTTGGCCCCCTTTGGTGGTTGTACCATGGGTGAATACTTCCGCGACCGCGGTGAAGATGCCCTGATCGTATACGATGACCTGACCAAGCAGGCTTGGGCCTACCGTCAGATCTCCCTGTTGTTACGTCGTCCCCCAGGCCGTGAAGCCTACCCCGGTGACGTTTTCTACTTGCACTCGCGTCTGCTTGAGCGCGCCTCTCGCGTAAACGCCGACTACGTAGAAAAGTTCACCAACGGTGAAGTTAAAGGCCAGACCGGTTCTCTGACTGCCCTGCCTGTGATTGAAACCCAGGCCGGTGACGTATCGGCGTTCGTACCCACCAACGTAATTTCGATTACCGATGGTCAGATCTTCCTAGAGACCGACCTGTTTAACGCTGGTATTCGCCCAGCGATGAACGCCGGTATTTCGGTATCGCGGGTTGGTGGCTCTGCCCAGACCAAAGTGATTAAGAAGCTGTCCGGTGGTATTCGTACCGCATTGGCCCAGTATCGTGAATTGGCGGCGTTCTCGCAGTTCGCTTCCGACCTGGACGATGCTACTAAAGCCCAGCTAGATCACGGTGAGCGGGTAACCGAATTGATGAAGCAGAAGCAGTACTCTCCCCAGTCTATCGCAGAGATGGGTGTTGTACTTTACGCTGCTAACGAAGGTTATCTGGAAGACGTTGCCGTTAATAAGATCGGTGATTTCGAAGCCTCTCTGCTTTCTTACATGAATTCAGAGCACGCTGACCTGATGAACAAGATTAACGATACCGGTGATTACAACGGCGAAATCGAAGGTGGCTTTAAAGCTGCTTTGGATAAGTTCAAAGAGACTCAAACCTGGTAATTCATTAATGCTTCCTTTGGCTAATTAGCTAAAGGAAGCTTTGTTCGAGGGCCGGTTATGGCAGGCGGAAAAGAAATACGTACTCAGATATCGAGTATTAGATCTACGCAGAAAATCACCAGCGCCATGGAAATGGTGGCGGCGAGTAAAATGCGTAAAGCCCAAGACCGCATGCAGTTAGGCAAACCTTACGCTCAGCGTATTCGTGCCGTGGTAGGCCACTTGGCCAACGCCACACCCGAATACCAGCATATTTATATGGAAGAGCGCGAGGTTAAGCGGGTTGGATTTATTTTAGTGTCCACCGACCGTGGACTGTGTGGGGGCTTGAACATCAACTTGTTCAAGGCCTCTATTGCAGCCATGAAAGAGTGGGCAGACTTGGATGTCGGTATCGACCTGTGTTTGATCGGTGCTAAGGCGCAAGCATTCTTTAACAGCTACGGCGGCAATGTGGTTGCGGCCGTACGCGACCTGGGTGAAGACCCAGCGGTTGCCGATTTAATTGGCAGTGTTAAGACCATGCTCGACGCTTTTGCCCAAGGCAAAATTGACAAGTTATACCTGGTAGGCAATGAGTTTGTGAACACCATGACTCAAAACCCCACGGTTAACCAGTTGCTGCCTTTACAAGCGCAAGACGAAGCTGAAAACAAACACGCTTGGGATTATATCTACGAGCCTGATGCCAAAGAATTATTGGATGGCCTGTTGACCCGCTATGTGGAGTCGCAGGTGTATCAGGCAGTGGTCGAAAACGGTGCTTGTGAGCAAGCCTCTCGTATGATCGCAATGAAGAACGCCACCGATAACGCGGGCGATCTGATCGACGATCTGGAGCTGGTTTACAACAAAGCTCGACAGGCAGCCATTACCCAAGAGTTGTCAGAAATTGTAAGCGGTGCCGCGGCTGTATAAGCCGAAGCATCCAAGGAATTCATTTTTAAAGAGGATCCGGAAATGAGTAGCGGACGTATCGTACAAATTATTGGCGCCGTTATTGACGTGGAATTTCCCCGTGATTCCGTACCTAAGGTTTACGACGCACTGACCGTTGCTGATAAGGGTTTAACCCTGGAAGTACAGCAGCAATTAGGTGACGGCGTGGTACGTGCAATCGCCATGGGTAGCTCAGAAGGTTTGAGCCGTGGTTTAAACGTTGATAACACCAGTGCCCCCATCTCTGTACCTGTCGGTACCGAGACCTTGGGTCGTATTATGGATGTGTTGGGTAACCCCATCGACGAGTGTGGTGAAATCGGTGAGAAAGAGCGCAGCGCTATCCACCGTAAAGCCCCATCTTATGACGAGCTGGCAGCTTCTGAAGAACTGCTGGAAACCGGTATTAAAGTAATCGACCTGGTTTGCCCCTTTGCTAAAGGTGGTAAAGTTGGCCTGTTCGGTGGTGCCGGTGTGGGTAAAACCGTAAACATGATGGAGCTGATCAACAACATCGCCCTGGAGCACAGCGGTCTGTCTGTGTTTGCCGGTGTAGGTGAGCGTACCCGAGAGGGTAACGACTTCTACTACGAGATGCAGGAATCTGGCGTTGTAAACGTTGAAGATCAGAGCAAATCAAAAGTAGCCATGGTTTACGGCCAGATGAATGAGCCCCCAGGTAACCGTTTGCGTGTTGCCCTAACCGGCTTGACCATGGCCGAAAAATTCCGTGACGAAGGTAAAGATGTACTGTTGTTCGTAGATAACATCTACCGTTACACCCTGGCCGGTACCGAGGTATCTGCACTGTTGGGTCGTATGCCTTCTGCGGTGGGTTACCAGCCGACTCTGGCTGAGGAAATGGGTGCTCTGCAAGAGCGTATTACTTCCACCAAGACCGGCTCTATTACCTCGGTTCAGGCGGTGTACGTACCTGCGGATGACTTGACTGACCCGTCTCCGGCGACCACCTTTGCGCACTTGGACTCCACCGTAGTACTGAGCCGTGATATCGCCGCCAAGGGTATCTACCCCGCGATCGATCCACTCGACTCGACTTCACGTCAGCTTGACCCTCTGGTAATTGGTCAAGAACATTACGACGTGGCCCGTGGTGTACAGACTGTACTGCAGCGCTACAAAGAGCTGAAAGACATTATCGCCATTTTGGGTATGGATGAACTGTCAGAGGAAGATAAGCTGACCGTATCCCGCGCCCGTAAGATTGAGCGTTTCCTGTCTCAGCCTTTCCACGTTGCCGAAGTATTTACCGGTGCCCCCGGTAAGTATGTGCCTCTGAAAGAAACCATCCGTGGTTTCACCGGTCTGTTGGCTGGCGAGTACGACAACTTGCCCGAGCAGGCTTTCTACATGGTTGGTTCCATCGACGAAGCGGTCGAGAAAGCCGAAAACATGTAAGGGGCTGGGGGCTGATATTCGGCCCCCTTCACACACCCGAAAGAGGCTAGAACAATGGCAATGACTGTCCACTGCGAAATTGCGAGTGCTGAAGAAGAGCTTTACTCCGGTTTGGTAGAAATGGTGATAGTAGCCGGTACCGAAGGTGACATTGGTGTTGCCTACGGACACGCGCCGCTGCTGACCTCCCTGAAACCAGGGCCAATTCGCATTATCAAACAAGATGGCGAAGAGGAAATCTACTATATCTCCGGTGGCTATCTGGAAGTGCAAGCCAGTCAGGTATCGGTATTGGCCGACACCGCCCTGCGCGCCGACGATATGGATGAATCCAAAGCCTTGGCCGCACAGAAAGAAGCCGAGCATGCCCTGGCTAACCAGTCTGGCGAGTTCGACTACTCGGCGGCGGCAGCCCAGCTGGCTGAGGCAACTGCCCAGCTGCGCACTTTACAGGCCATTCGCAAAAAGCTTGGTAAGTAAGCACAGTGCTTATGCACCACCGAATAGGGCAGCGCAAGCTGCCCTTTCGCGTTTTATGGCCATTAAAATGACTTTAAAATAACGTATTATCAACAGCCGCTTGCTGATCAAAAGGAAACCCAATGTTACTGGATATAGTAATTTTAGCCGCCGGCAAAGGCACAAGGATGAAGTCTTCCCTGCCCAAGGTACTGCATACTATTGGCGGCCAGCCCATGCTTGGCCACGTTTTAGATGCAGCGATCGAACTTGATAGCGACAATATCAACATCGTTATCGGCCATGGCAGTGAGGCGGTGAAACAAGCCTTTGTCGATGAGCCAGTGCGCTTTGTTGAACAAACCGAGCAGCTTGGCACCGGCCATGCGGTACAACAGGCCTTGCCATATTTGCGCGACGATGCGGTGGCGCTTATTTTATACGGCGATGTACCCCTGACCCCCACCGCCACACTGCGCGAAATGCTCGACCAAGTTGGCGCCGAGGCCATGTCTCTATTAACGGTTGAGCTAGATGACCCCAGTGGCTACGGCCGTATTATCCGCAACGCCCAGGGCAATGCCCGGGCCATTGTCGAGCAAAAAGATGCCAGCAAAGATCAATTGGCGATTACCGAGGTTAACACCGGTATCATGGCCATTAGCAGCAAACTGCTGAAAGACTGGTTGCCCAAACTCAGTAACGATAATGCCCAGGGTGAATACTACCTGACCGATGTAGTGGAGATGGCCTCTTGTGAGTATATCGATATTAATATTGTTCAGGCCGATAGCGAAATGGACGTACAAGGGGTGAATAACCGAGTGCAGCAGGCTGAGTTAGAGCGTTACTACCAAATGGTACAGGCTGCTATTCTATTAGAAGAGGGGGTAAACCTACTCGACCCTGAGCGTTTTGATTGTCGCGGTGAATTAATTGCCGGCAGCGATGTCACTATTGACGTCAACTGTGTATTCGAAGGCGATGTAAAGCTGGGCAATAATATTTATATTGGCCCCAACTGTGTGATTGCCAATAGTGTGATCGGCGATAATACGGTGATTAAGGCTAACTCGGTATTAGAAGAAGTTAGCGTAGCGGGCAATAGCGATATTGGCCCCTTTGCGCGTTTACGCCCAGGTACAGAATTGGCTGACGGTGCCAAGATTGGCAACTTTGTCGAAACCAAAAAAGCCAAGGTCGGCAAGGGCTCCAAGATCAACCACCTCAGTTATGTTGGCGATGCCGAATTGGGTGAAGGCGTCAATGTCGGCGCGGGCACCATTACCTGTAACTACGACGGCGTGAACAAATCCAAAACCACCATTGAAGACGGTGCGTTTATTGGTTCCAACACCTCCCTGGTGGCACCAGTTAGCGTTGGAAAATCAGCTACCGTAGGTGCAGGTTCAACGGTAAATAAGGATGTTGAAGCGAACCAATTGGCCGTGTGCCGGGCCAAGCAGCGCAATATCGATAACTGGCCCAAGCCAGAAAAAAAATAGAGCAAAAAAGGTAAGACTATGTGCGGAATTGTCGGCGGGGTAACACAAAGGAATGTTCTAGGTATTTTAGTTGAGGGCCTCAAACGCCTGGAATACCGAGGTTACGACTCTGCAGGGGTGGCCCTGGTTGAGCCGGATGGCGAGCTCTCGGTGCGCAAAGCTCTGGGTAAAGTATCCGAGCTGGAAAAAGAACTGGCCGCAGACCCCACCCGTGGCAATTTGGGCATTGCCCACACCCGCTGGGCAACCCACGGCAAGCCCAGCCAAAGCAATGCCCACCCGCACCACTCTGATCATATCGCCATTGTTCACAATGGCATTATCGAAAACCACGAAACCCTGCGCAGCCAGTTAATGGCAATGGGCTACGAGTTTAATTCAGAAACCGATACCGAGGTGATCGCCCACCTGCTGCATCACAACTACAAAGCCGAGCAAGACATTTTTAAGTCCCTGCAAGCTACCGTGTCCCAGCTAGAAGGCGCCTATGGGATTGCAGTAATCTCCAGCCATGAGCCAGAGCGCCTGGTCGCGGCCCGCAGTGGCAGCCCGCTGGTATTGGGTATTGGTATCGAAGAAAACTTCCTCGCTTCTGACACCATGGCGCTGCGCCAAGTGACCGACCGTTTTGTCTACCTAGAAGAAGGTGATATGGTCGATGTGCACCGGGAAACCTACTCTATTTTAGATAAAAGCGGCTCAGCGGTTGAGCGCGACATTACTCGTATTGCTGAGGTCGACGAAGTGGTGGATAAAGGCCACTACCGCCACTTTATGCAAAAAGAAATTTTTGAACAGGCCCGGGTTATCCGCCACACCCTACAGGGGCGCGTCGGCCAGAACCGAGTGTTAGAGCAGGTGTTTGGCATTAAAGCCCCGGACATCTTCGATAAAGTACAACGGGTGCAAATTATCGCCTGCGGTACCAGCTATCACTCGGGCTTGGTGTGCAAGTACTGGCTTGAAGATTGGGCCGGTATCCCCTGTGATATTGAAGTGGCCTCCGAGTACCGCTACCGCAAAGTGGTAGTCAGCCCCGGTACCTTGTTTGTCACCATTTCCCAATCCGGTGAAACCGCCGACACCTTGGCCGCTTTGCGTCTGGCCAAAGAATTAGACTACTTGGCCAGCTTAACCATTTGTAATGTGCCCAATAGCTCCCTGGCCCGAGAATCGGATCTGGTATTTATGACCAATGCCGGCCCGGAAATTGGTGTCGCCTCCACCAAGGCTTTCACCACCCAGCTGGTATCGCTACAGCTGCTAACCATTGTGCTGGGCCGCCGCAGTGGCATTACTGAAGCAAAAGAAAAAGAAATGGTACAGGCACTACATACCCTGCCCAAGCTGTGTGAAGAAGTCTTGGCCCTAGACCCGGATGTGCTGGAAATGTCCGAGCACTTTTCTGAAAAGCACCACGCCCTATTCCTCGGCCGTGGCCCACAATACCCAGTAGCCATGGAAGGTGCGCTTAAGCTCAAAGAAATCTCTTATATCCACGCCGAAAGCTACCCAGCCGGCGAGTTAAAACACGGCCCGCTGGCTCTGGTCGATGCGGATATGCCGGTAGTCGCAGTAGCGCCCAATAATGAATTATTGGAAAAACTAAAATCCAACCTGGAAGAAGTCCAAGCCCGTGGCGGCGTACTCTATGTATTCGCCGACAAGGCCGCCGGCTTTAGCAACAACGGCGCCACCAAAGTAATCAACCTACCCCATGTGCCCACCAGCCTAGAACCCATTATTTACACCATCCCCCTACAACTGCTGTCTTACCACGTAGCGGTGCTAAAGGGTACGGATGTGGACCAGCCGCGTAACCTGGCTAAGTCGGTGACGGTTGAGTAAAATAGTAATTGGCCACACTAGTTTTCTACGAGAACGCTAACAATGGGAAAGCTTAACCCAATAAATAACCTAACAATTCAGGGCTTTAAGTCTATAGAAGACTTGAGAAAACTAAGGCTTGATAGCTTGAATATCCTTATTGGTGCCAACGGTGTCGGTAAGAGTAATTTTGTATCCTATTTTAGCATGCTGTCCGAAATGATTGCTGAGCGTCTTCAGGTTTGGACATCCAAGCAAGGTGGCGCCGATCGTGTTCTATCCTATGGCATTAAAGAAACCAATGTTTTTTCCTCTTATGTTGAATTTGGCATTAATGGTTATAAATTTGATCTAGAGCCCACCGTAGATGGTGGATTTACTTTTGCTCGGGAAGCATTATTTTTCGATGGCCCATTTTATGGTAAAGATTGGACTGAGTTGGGTGCGGGCCATTCGGAGGCGAAGCTAAAAGACAAATATGAACAAGGTTATAACGGTGGCGTAGCTGACTACTGTTATAGCTCGATATCCAGCTGGCGGGTTTACCATTTCCACGATACTAGTATTACAGCGGGTGTTAAGCGTTTAGGTGAGCTACATGATAATAAGTATCTCAGGTCAGATGCTTCAAATCTCGCTGCTTTTTTATATAGTTTAAAGCGTGATAATAAAGAAGCTTACGATAAAATTGTTAAGACAATACGATTGGCTATACCATTTTTCGATGATTTTGTACTAGATCCAAAAAAATTAGCCAGCGAAGAAGAGCAAATACGATTATTGTGGAAACAGAAAGATAGTGATTACGCCCTATGGCCGAGCCAGCTTTCTGATGGGTCTATACGGTTTATTTGTTTAGTAACGGCACTCTTACAACCAAAACCACCATCAACCATTATTATCGATGAGCCCGAATTGGGTTTGCACCCCTATGCAATCTCGCTATTGGCTGGCTTGCTTCGCTCAGCATCAAAGCGAATGCAGGTTATTGTATCAACGCAGTCTGCCCCGCTTGTTGATGAATTTTCAATTGACGATCTAATTGTAGTAGAGCGAGAGAAAGGAGCCACGGTATTTAAACGCCTGAGCGAAGATGACTTTGTTAACTGGCTGAATGATTACACAGTAAGTGAACTTTGGCAAAAGAATATCTTAGGGGGGCGCCCGAAAAAATGATTCGGATTCACGTGATTTGTGAAGGGCAAACAGAGGAGATGTTTGTCAATGAAGTCATGAGTGATCTATTCGCCCATCAAGATATATATCTATATCCTTCGTTGCTTGGTAAGCCAGGGAAAAAAGGTGGAGATTTTAGGTTTCATCGACTACTGGGTGATTTAAAGAGTAGGCTGCTGGATGATAGCGATGCTTATTGTACAACTTTTTTTGATTTTTATGGTTTGCCAGGAGATTTTCCAGGAAAGCAAGAAGCGCTTTTGATTTCAAATATAAAAGATAAACGTATTAAAATTGAGAAGGCATTGATCGAAGAACTTACACCACATATCGGTGAAGAGGCTATGCGACGATTTATACCCTACGTACAGATGTATGAATTCGAAGGCTTGCTATTCAGCCAGCCCGAATCGCTTGCAAACGAAATCGGCCAAGCTGACCTAGTAGAAGATTTTAGCAATATACGTGGACAGTTCGACTCTCCTGAGCATATTAACAACCATAAACGTACGGCCCCTAGTAAGCGTATAGAAGAACGGTTTGATCAGTACGATAAGGTTATTCACGGGTCCCTAGTAGCGCTAGATATTGGCTTGGAGACTATTCGAGAAGAATGCGAACTTTTTAGTGATTGGGTTGCTAAGTTGTTAAAACTGGGCGAATGAGGCTCAAGGCCTATTCGCCGCCTAATAAAATTAAAGACTTACAGAAGTCTGGCTATGATAGTTCTTCCACTCTCCTGCTAGAAAGACCAGCTCAGCTCCAGCCCAAGGGTTCGGGGTTGGGCGATGGGCGCATATACCACGCCATCGTTGCCAAATAAAAAGTTTTGGTAGGCAAGCCCGGCGGCGTAGCGCTTATTGGTGGCATTTTCCACATATAGGCGCGCCCCCAGGCCACCCTGTTTAAAGCTGAGCGAGGCATCCCACAATTGCATGGCCTGGCGATAAACACTGTTATCATTGCTTAACGCGGCTTTACCCAAGCCGTGCATTTCTATGCGCGCCGACCAGTTGTCATTAAACTGGTACTGGCCACTGAGGGAAATGTCGTATTTGGGAATCATCTTGGTGTCGTTACCCGCGTAGCTAATGCTCGGCCCAAAATCGTAGGTTTGGTAGCTGGAATCGACATAGCCCAGGCCCAGGCGCAAGTTCAGTTGTTCGTTCACTTGGTAATCCAACTCCAACTCAACGCCTTTGCTCTCAACACTGGCATCGGAGTTAATTAAGGTGGTAGATAATACCGAACCGTCTGGGGCGGTAAGAATATTAATTTCCTGCCAGGACGAGGCATCAATATAGAACACCGCAGCGGCCAGGAATAAACGCTGATTCAATAAATTAAGCTTGGTGCCTATTTCGTAAGACCACAGCTCTTCGGCCCCGTAGCTGCCGGAGCGGCGGTCAATATCTTCGCCTTTGTCGCCCGCCACCAAATTGTAACCGCCGGGCAAATAGCCTTTTGAGACGGTGGCGTACACCTGGCCAATGTCATCCAGCTGATAGGAAAGGGATAACTTGGGCAGCAGTATTGTGTCCTCGACATCTTTATTCAAAGCGACGTAGTTAAATACAAGGCCAGGCCCCACCACCAAGCTGCCCGCTTGCTGCTGAATATCCGCCTCGGCGCGGTCGTAGCGCAGCCCCGCTTCCAGCTTAAGTTTGTCGGCCAGGGGCAGCTGCAGGTGAACAAATGCAGACAGGTCTTGGTTTTCGGTAAACTGTTCGGGTGCGTATTGGTATTGGTCTAAGCCCCCAGGCCCCAGTAAGGTGCTCAATTGCCGGGTGAGTGATTCGCGGTAATAGGCAAGGCCCAGCATATAGTTCAGTTGGCTATCGTCACGCTGGCTGCTGAGCCGGGTTTCAACAGACCAAAATTCGCGGTCACCACGGCCGCCACCGGCGGTGAAGGGCGCGGCGGTTAAATCCAGGTCGGTGCCCACCGAGCTGTCATCTATCCGGCGGTAAGCGAACACCATATCCACACCGTGTTCGTCCAAATCGTACTGGTAGGAAAGGCCCAGCCCCCACTCAGTCTCATCGGTATTTTTGGGCGCATCGTTAGCGATATCGTATTTGCCAACCTCTACATTGGCGTTATAGCCCGAGGCGTATAGGCGATTGTAGTCTTGGTAATTCAGCGCCGGGAACTCTTGCTCATACAGGCCGGGTGCGCTCAGTTCATTGTACAGCAGGTGCAGGTTAAGCTCAGAGGCTTCACCGGTATAGCGCAGCTTGGCGTTGAGGTTTATATCTTCGATCTCGCCTGGCTCGTTGATGGAGCTGGTGATATTGCGAATATAGCTGTCGCCTTTTTCAATATCCAAACTGACGCTGGCACTGAGCTGCTCACTCAAGGGGCCGGCCAGGTAGGCACCGGCCAGGTAGCTTTGGCGGCCGGCAAAGGTTTCAATCGCGGTGTAGATATCGGCGCTGGTGGTATCGGCCTGGCGGCTTCTAATTACAATCACCCCGGCGTCGGCGTTAGCGCCATAGAGCATACTTTGTGGGCCGCGCAAAATTTCAATTTGCTCGCTGTTTTTAATACTGATTGAACCTGGGTCGCGGTAGGGAATACCGTCGACGTAAAGTGCGGCGCGGTTAACAATAAATGGGTTGGATTCAATTCCGCGAATGGAAATATAACTGCCGCCAACCTGACCCAGCTGACTGATCGAAACATTGGGGCTCAGCTCGTCGATATCGCGCAAGTCGTTAATGCCCGCCGCACGAATCAGCGCCCGATCCAGCAAGGTTACTGAACTTGGAATTTCCATTAAGGTTTGTTCGAGCTTCGAGCCAATTACCGTAATTTCTTCGATGGTGTTCGCCTCGGCGAAACAGGCGGGTACAGACAGACAGGCCAGCACCGCAGCGATGGGCCTAAGATGGGTTTGCAACATAGAATTTTACCAATAGAACAGCGGCCAAAAAGATGAGAATAATTATCACCTCAGTGGCCGAGGGGAACAATCCCAGCCGCTTTAGCTATCGGGAGTATTATTTATCGTATCGGGCGGTTATGGCGAAAAAATCGCCACTGGCCAACTTAGTCGTCTTGGGCCTGGCGGCACATGTCGCGGGCGGCTATGCCGTAACGCTGTTGGAATTTGCGGCTGAAATAAGGCAGTGAGTAGCCCACCTGGTCGGCAGCCTGGGAGACGCTAAAGCCCTGCTCCAGCAGCTGTAAAGATAAGGCCATGCGCTGCTGGTGCTGGTACTCGCCCACCGAAACCCCATAGGCCTGGCGAAAATAGGCGCTCAAAGAGCGCACATTTAAACCCACGGCCTGAGCCAATTCAGTCAGGCTTGGGGGCTTGGCCAAGTTTTGGTCGATTAGGCTCTTGGCCTTGTCGAGCTGGTGCTGCAAATGTTGTTTAAGCTTGGGCTGGCGCCGGGCGGTGCTCTCGCTTAATTGGGCCAGCAGCTCGTAGGCCCTGGCCTCGCCCGCCAGCTCAAGGGCATCGGTCTGTTGCCAATCTTCAAATGGTGCGCAGAGCCGGTTAACCACCGACGCTTGGCAGCGGCTGGAGGCATAAAACGGTTTATTGGAGGGGATTAATTGCATCAGCTTGCGCAGGGGGCTAGCCAACTGGGCAAACTGATCGTGGCATATGTACAGCCCACAGGAGGTATTCTGGCCCGCTTCCAGGTGGGTATGAAAGGTTTCCGCTAGTCCCGGCGGGCAGTAAAGAACACTCAATAGCGGGCCGTGGCCCCTGTGTTCGCCTATGCGGGACGAGCCAACCCGAATCTTGGCAATACCTGCCCCCAAATGCAGCCCCGCTGGTAACTGGGTCTCGTAGCTGATAGGTGCTTGAACATCGTGGCAGGAGCGCCAGAACTCGCCCAGGGAAGTGCTTACCGATTGAAACCGAGAATTGCCCGGCTCAATTAACTGGTCGATTTCGGCTATCTGTTCTACTTCATTCATAGCGCTTACCACTTGGTGTTTGACTCCCCGAGCAGGGTTGTTGGCAACAGCCCAAAGCCCCTTGGCGAGTTTTGCCATTGAGAATTATTGTCATTATGCCATTGCGTTCTGTCTAATCCAATTCAGTCAAGTTCATGACGAGGGTTAAGCAGGTCGTTGAAGCGGGGCTCTCGGCCAGCCGTGTGGTTGGACTGACACCTTGCGCCTAACCGGCGTTGTTCATATTGGAGTCGGATTAATTAAAGATTAAGCAAAAGATGTCGACACAAGGGTTAAGTTGCTTTGTAAAGCGATAATCTGAACCGAACAGAGTGATAGGCATAGGATTTGCAAGGCATCTATCTTGATACCCAGGTAGTACCAGTGTTTTCAAGTCTAACTAATAGACCATATATAACTGTGTAATAGGTTTAAATATGAAGATTAACGTAAGACAGGCAATTCAAATTTATACCGCTTTTGCCATCATACTAATATGCGTTCCCATTTATTTTCTATACCTTGCAAATCAGAAAGGTTTAACGACCTTGCAAGATAACAATGAAGTCTACTCCAACTTATTACTTCAGCTCTCAACAATTGATAGCGAGTTGCGAAACTCAAGATTTCATGCTTATGCAGGGTTTATGCACGATTCCAATCTAAGTGTAGCGCACTATCACGCGCACCCGTATGAGCTACATATTGACGCAGTGGAAAAAAATCTAAAAAGCGCCGATGAAGCATGGAAAATTGTGCTGTCAAGGGCCGATACAACTCAAGCAGAATACAACATAATTAGTCTTAAAGACCAGTATGATGCCTACATGATGGCTGCGGCTAGACCTGTTCTTCAAGCAATGAAAACCCGAGATTGGGATTCGATAGTTAAGCTTATAACGGCAGCCATTCCGGAATACGCTGAGTTTTCTAACTCAATATCAGATATCCAAGCAAAAATCAGTTCCGATACACAGAATAAATATGACCAATATCAGATTGACATAGAAGAATTTTCTACAACCCTCTATATATGCTATGCAATACTGGTTTCCATTTTTGCTATTTTTTCCTTGTGGGCCGCTAGAAAGCTCCTAGGTCCATTGAAACAAAGCACCAGTGCTGCCGAGAAAATCTCCGCTGGGGATTTAACCTCAAACGGGTTTGAGCAAAGGCATGATGAATTTGGCTTGCTACAAGATGCAATGGACAGAATGCGCTTACAGTTAGTGACCATGATCAGTAAAATAAAAGATGAATCTAAAATCATATCTGGCCAAAGTGTCGACTTGAAGAAAATATCGAAGACGGTTGAAGGCAGTGTTTCTCAGCAAAAGGGAAGGCTGACTAGCGCCACCAACGAGCTTGACAGCCTTTCAGGGTACATTGAAGATATATCGACAAGCACTGAAAATACAAATATGAAGGCCATTGAAGCCCAGGAGTTCTCGCGTCTAAATGCTGAACGTGTTGGTGAAGCAGAATCTGGAATAATGGGAGTATCTGAGAAACTGCTGGAAACTAGCTCTAAAGTAGAAGACCTGTCTAATAAGGTTGAAGAAATTGGCGGCATAACGGACGTTATTCAAGACGTTGCGTCGCAGACAAATCTACTGGCGTTAAATGCGGCAATTGAAGCCGCCCGGGCGGGAGAGCAGGGCCGCGGGTTTGCTGTTGTAGCAGATGAGGTTCGAGGTTTGGCCGAAACCACAACACAATCGGTCGATAAAATATCAAAAATGATATCGAGTATACAACACAATGCCTTGAAAACGGTTGAGAGCATGCGGGCAAGTTGTGAAATGACTGAATCGGTAGTTAGTGTTACTCAAGCCACTAAATCTTCAATAGAAGAGGTTAATCAAAAAACCTCCACAGTGAAAAGCCTAGTATCGGAAATTAACAGCGCCTTAGATGAGCAAAAATCTTCCTCAATAGAACTCTCAAAGGACATGGAAACAATATCGCAGCTTTCAAATGAGAACGATCTACTGGTTTCTAACCTATCAAAAGCTTCAGATGATTTGCTTTCAATATCTGATCAACTTGGCACAGCGGTATCTGGCTTTAAAATACCTGAAGAAAAATAAATTCTAGCGCGTCCTCAAGTAATAAGTGCAATTTAACCCGAAGTCCTCGTGCCGGTTCACGGTGGCTCTGCTTTTTGGGTTGATTTGCAACAGTCCCCTAAACAATAGCTGGCGTGGCCAGCTATTGTGTTGCTTTTTTCCCCTCTGGTAGCTGTATATCCACCCACACCAAGCGGTGATCGGAAGAGGCCTTGCGGTCTTTTACCAGGTGTTGGTTTGGTTCAGTTTGGGTGGGCCAAAACACGCCGGATGCTTGTACTTTAAGCTGCTTGGATGGCAATACATAATCGGCGCGCATGCCCCAGAAGGCGGTGTGGCTGGCACTGTTGGGGTTGTCTGGTTTGTTATCGCGACCGCCCTGGCTTTGCGGGACCGGGTCTGGCGCCAGTTTAGGGTGCTCCAATAACTGGCTGATGGCGCTCGGGTGGGCACTGCCTTCGACCGGGCTGGCGTTGAGGTCGCCGGCAATAATAAAGGCCGCGCCACCAGCCAAG
>JAOXRV010000621.1 GCA_025800435.1 Cellvibrionaceae bacterium
ACCCAGCAGGAGCCAGCCGATCACTGTTATCAAGATGGCAGACGACTTCGGCGTAATTGCGGGCTGGCCGTGTGGCCGCACCTGCAAAAATCACATCTTCCATACCTCCGCCCCGCATCGCTGTCGGGCGGTTTTCCCCCATGACCCAGCGCAGCGCCTCGAGCAAATTTGACTTACCACATCCATTTGGCCCAACAACCCCGGTCAGCCCCGGAGCAATGACCAGATCAGTTGGATCAACAAAGCTTTTAAAGCCAGTCAGCCTGAGCTTGGTGAACTGCACATCATGCCCTTTTGCCGTTTCAAACACAGCCGGTGATTCCAGCCTTAACAGAAAATGTGGGCCGCCCAACGGTGTGCTGTCAACGGTTAACCACATAATATGGGGTAAGCAACAGAGTTATCCACAAGATATTGCCCAATTTTACCAATAAAATCGAATATCTAATACCGCTTGAAGCAGAATCAGCCTCAATTTACAGCTTGACGACTCTGTTCTTGGATGTGCATATCGATCATACAAAGGTCCCCAGAAAAG
>JAOXRV010000663.1 GCA_025800435.1 Cellvibrionaceae bacterium
CTTAAGCTTGTCGATGGAACACTTTACCCGCGCCGATCAGGCCGAGTTATATCGCTACCTGGACGGTGACATCGGCGAAAGCAGCCTGCTAAAAAACACCGCCGCCTGGGATAACTACAAAAGCGATTACCGCACCCTGGTTGAGATTGCCCGCCAGCAGGGTCTGCCGGTTATTACTGCCAATACCCCGCGCAAATTTGTGAAGTGCGTAGGCCGCCAGGGCCCGGAATATCTCAATAGCCTGGGGCCGGAGGATCGGGCCTAGGTTGTGGCCAGGGTGGATATTGGCGATTCCCCATACCGGCAAAAATTTCTTAGTGATATGCGCGGCATGGAATTAAGCGAAACGCGTATTGCGCAAATGTTTGGTGCGCAAATGAGCTGGGATGCCACCATGGCCGAATCCATCGCCAAGCACCTTAAGGCCAAGCCCGGTCGCAAGGTGTTGCACGTCGCCGGTCGCTTTCATACCGAGGGCGGCTTAGGCACAGGTGCTGAGCTGCTCAAATTGATGCCATAAAAATCAGTGGCTTATGCGAGTTCTGTTTTTGGGTGTCCTGTATAGCGCATTTTTTTATGC
>JAOXRV010000672.1 GCA_025800435.1 Cellvibrionaceae bacterium
GGAGCCAGGGATGGCGGACGAGAGCTACAGGGACGTATTTACCGCGTCCCCCAGAACCCCCACCGACCACAAGACTCGGCGGCAAAGCCCCAGTTTTCTAAATATTTAGCCTGAACACAAAAAGAGAAGTAACCATGTCCGCCAAAACCCTATACGACAAATTATGGGACAAGCACTTCGTCACCGAACGGGACGATGGCTCGGCCCTTATTTATATTGACCGCCACGTCATCCACGAAGTCACCTCGCCCCAGGCCTTCGAAGGCCTGCGCCTGGCCGGCCGCGAGCTGTGGCGTGCCGATAGCATTATCGCCACCCCCGACCACAATGTGCCCACCACCAGCGCCGAGCGCGCCGAAGGGGTAGCCGGCATCAAAGACGAAGTGGCCCGCATACAGGTACAAACCCTGGACGAAAACTGCGTCGACTTCGGCGTTACTGAATTCCAGATCAACGATCCGCGCCAGGGCATTGTCCACGTAGTCGGCCCCGAGAGCGGCGCCTGCCTGCCCGGCATGACCATCGTCTGTGGCGACTCCCACACCTCCACCAACGGCGCCCTGGGCGCCCTGGCCCACGGTATCGGTACCTCCGAGGTCGAGCACGTATTTGCCAGCCAGTGCCTGGTGGCCAAAAAGATGCAAAATATGCTGGTCAAGGTCGATGGCGAACTCGGCCCCGGCGTTAGCCCCAAAGACGTGGTGCTGGCCATTATCGGCGAGATCGGCACCGCCGGCGGCACCGGCTACGCGATCGAATTTGGCGGCCAAGTGTTCCGCGATATGTCGATGGAAGGGCGCATGACCGTCTGCAATATGGCCATCGAAGCCGGCGCCCGGGTGGGCATGGTGGCTGTGGACCAAACCACCCTCGACTATGTACAAGGCAAAACCTACGCGCCCAAGGGCGAGCAGTGGCAGATGGCCGTCGCCGAGTGGAATCAGCTGCACTCCGATGCGGATGCAAAATTTGATGCGGTGGTCGAGATCGACGGCGCCAACATCGAGCCACAAGTTAGCTGGGGTACCTCGCCGGAAATGGTATTGCCCGTCAGCGGCAATGTGCCCGACCCGGCCCAAGAGAGCGACCCGGTTAAAAAAGAAGGCATCGAACGGGCGCTGGAATATATGGGCCTTGACGCCAATCAGGCGATTACCGACATCAATGTCGACCGGGTGTTTATCGGCTCCTGTACCAATAGCCGTATCGAAGATATGCGCGCCGCCGCCGCGGTGGTCAAAGGCCGTAAAAAAGCCGACTCGGTTAAAGAGGCAATCGTCGTGCCCGGCTCGGGCGTGGTAAAAGCCCAGGCCGAAGCCGAAGGCTTGGATAAAATATTTATCGACGCGGGTTTAGAGTGGCGCGAGCCCGGCTGCTCCATGTGTCTGGCTATGAACGCCGATAAACTCGGTGCCGGCGAGCACTGCGCCTCTACCAGCAACCGCAACTTTGAAGGCCGCCAGGGCTATGGCGGTCGCACCCACTTGGTCGGCCCTGAGATGGCAGCGGCAGCGGCCATTGCCGGGCACTTTGTCGATGTGCGCGAAATGCAGCAGGCCTAACAAGGAACCCAAGAGGGCTAGGAGAAAAATTCTGTGAAAAAATTTACCCGTTTACAAGGCTTGGTGGCGCCCATGGATCGCGCCAATGTGGATACCGATTTAATTATCCCCAAGCAGTTTTTAAAATCCATCAAGCGCAGTGGCTTTGGCCCCAACCTGTTTGATGAACTGCGCTATTTAGACGAAGGCTACCCAGGCCAAGACAATAGCAAGCGTCCGCTCAACCCAGATTTCGCGCTCAACCAAGCGCGCTACCAAGGTGCCCAGGTGCTTGTCGCGCGTAAAAACTTTGGCTGCGGCTCTAGCCGCGAACACGCCCCCTGGGCCCTGGATGACTTTGGCTTTCGCTGTGTAATCGCGCCAAGCTACGCGGATATTTTTTACAATAACTGCTTTAAAAACGGTTTGCTGCCAGTCATCCTAAGCGAAGACGTGGTCGATCAAATCTTCCAAGAAATGTATGCCGAAGAAGGTTACCAGTTAACCGTTGACCTTGAAACCAAGCAGGTAATTCGCCCGGGTGGCGAAGCTCACAGTTTTGAAGTCGACGACTTCCGTCGCCACTGTCTGCTCAATGGCCTGGACGATATCGGCCTGAGCTTACAGCACAGTGAGGCGATTAAAGCTTACGAACAAAAACGCCGCCAAACTGCCCCTTGGTTATTCGGTAGTTTATAAATTATGTAAAACCGGTATTTGGGGCTTCGATATCGAGCCTTGTATTGGCGGTTGCTTCTGGGGGACGCATAAACCCATCCCTGGGGCTCTCGTCCGCCATCCATGGCTCCCAAGCCCCCAGAAGCAACCGCCAACACAAGGCTC
The DNA here is from genome assembly GCA_025800435.1 of Cellvibrionaceae bacterium. Classification (GTDB taxonomy): domain Bacteria; phylum Pseudomonadota; class Gammaproteobacteria; order Pseudomonadales; family Cellvibrionaceae; genus Pseudoteredinibacter. The sequence goes on from JAOXRV010000672.1 coordinate 2,385, forward strand.
TACTGCGCGCTGTAATTAATGTGGTTGCCGGTGGTAAGAAGTGATTTTAAGTTTAGTGTGGAATAGAAAATGTCAAAAACAGTTTTAATTTTACCCGGTGACGGTATCGGCCCCGAAATTATCGCCGAGGCCAAAAAAGTATTGGATGCGGTGAATGCCAAGTATAACTTGGGTATTGAATACACCGACGGTAGCCTCGGCGGTGCCTCCATCGATCAACACGGCGTGCCCCTAAGCGATGACACTCTGGCTAAAGCACGCGCCGCCGATGCGATTTTGCTCGGCGCCGTGGGCGGCCCCAAATGGGATAAGCTAGACCCGGCTATTCGCCCGGAAAAAGGCCTGTTAAAAATCCGCTCCGAGCTGGAACTGTTTGCCAATTTGCGCCCGGCCATCCTGTACCCACAACTGGCCGAAGCCTCCACCCTAAAACCTGAAGTGGTCGCGGGGCTGGATATCTTGATAGTGCGCGAGCTAACCGGCGGCATCTACTTCGGCCAGCCGCGCGGCATACGCACCCTCGAAAACGGCGAGCGCCAGGGCTATAACACCTATGTATACGCCGAGCACGAAATTGAGCGCATTGGCCGCAACGCCTTTGAGATGGCGATGAAACGCGATAAAAAATTATGCTCGGTGGATAAAGCTAACGTTTTGGAAGCCACCATGTTATGGCGTGAAGTAATGGACCGTTTGGCCCCCGAGTACCCAGAAGTAGAACTGTCCCATATGTACGTGGACAACGCCGCCATGCAGCTGGTGCGCGCGCCCAAACAGTTCGACGTAATGGTAACCGGCAATATGTTTGGCGATATTTTATCGGACGCGGCGGCCATGTTAACCGGCTCCATCGGCATGCTGCCCTCGGCCTCACTGGATAAAAACGGCTGCGGCATGTACGAACCCTGCCACGGCTCGGCCCCGGATATTGCCGGCCAGGGCATCGCCAACCCACTGGCCACTATTTTGTCGGTGGCGATGATGCTGCGTTATTCATTGGATATGCCGGAGCCGGCCAATGAAATCGAAGCGGCCGTATCCAAAGTATTAGACCAGGGCCTGCGCACCGCTGATATTTATACCGATGGCATGCAAAAAGTCAGCACCAGCGAAATGGGCGCCGCCGTCGTAGCGGCACTGTAACCCGAAAACACCTGTAGGTAATTAAAAACTGCAGGATGCAGAGCCTTGTGCTGGGGTGTGCTTCTGGGGGCTTGGGAGCCAAGGATGGCGGACGAGAGCTACAGGGACGTATTTATCGCGCCCCCCAGAAGCACACCCCGGCACAAGGCTCGGTAGCGAAGCCTCGGGCTACTACCAACTTAATTAAAAGCGCTTAAGCGCCAACAATAGCAAAGCAAAAGCCGGCCCGGGTGCGCTCGGGCCGCATACTGAGAGAAAGACAATGCGAGTAGGATTTATCGGCTGGCGCGGAATGGTCGGCTCTGTACTAATGGAGCGCATGCGCGCCGAAAACGACTTTGCCGGCGACGATATCGAACCGGTATTTTTCACCACCTCCAATGTGGGCGGGCAGGGGCCGGCCATCGGCCGGGATATTCCCGCCCTGCAAGACGCCTACGATATTGAGCAGCTCAAAAGCCTCGATGCGGTGCTCACCTGTCAAGGCGGCGACTACACCAAGGCGGTCTACCCCAAACTGCGCGAAGCGGGCTGGCAGGGATACTGGATCGATGCAGCCTCGGCCCTGCGTATGGAAGACGACGCCATTATCGTACTCGACCCGGTTAACAACGGCGTAATCCGCGACGGCCTGGCCAAGGGCGTCAAGAACTATATCGGCGGCAACTGCACCGTCAGCCTGATGCTAATGGGCCTAGGTGGCCTGTTTAATGAAGGTTTGGTCGAGTGGGTCTCGGCCATGACCTACCAGGCGGCCTCGGGCTCAGGCGCTCGCAATATGCGCGAGCTGCTAAACCAGATGGGCGACCTGCACAACTATGTGGCCGATGAACTGGCCGACCCGGCCAGCGCCATTTTAGAGATCGACCGCAAAGTGGCCGAACGTATGCGCAGCAGCGAGCTGCCCAGCGCTGAATTTGGCTTCCCCCTGGCCGGCAGCTTACTGCCCTATATCGATACCCAGCTCGATAATCGCCAAAGCCGGGAAGAGTGGAAGGGCCAGGTCGAGACCAATAAGATCCTTGGCAGCCGCAAGCCGATACCCATCGATGGTCTGTGTGTGCGGGTCGGGGCCATGCGCTGTCACTCCCAGGCGCTGACCATCAAACTCAACCAAGACGTGCCGCTGGCGGATATTGAGCAAATTTTGGCCAATGCCAACCCCTGGTCGAAAGTGGTGCCCAATGAGCGCGATATCACCCTGGCCGAGCTGACCCCAACCGCCGTTACCGGTACCTTAACCGTACCGGTCGGGCGCCTTCGCAAAATGAATATGGGCGAGCAGTACTTGTCGGCCTTTACCGTCGGCGACCAGCTGCTGTGGGGGGCCGCCGAGCCCCTGCGGCGTATGCTGGCGATCCTGCGCGAAGCGTAATTCAGCAAACTGTTTAAGTCCTGCGCAAAGTGGGGCCTTAGCTGTGGTGCCCAGCTTGTGCTGGGCGCTGTTCAAATTCTCAACACCGCTGTGACCTCTCTCTCATTATTCCCTGGTTTCTTGAGGGACTTATATATATTGCCCAAAAATAAGCCAATTCAGGTGTTAAAAAATAGGCGAATAGTTGCGAAAAGCCTATTTATAATGAATACTTACGTGCAAATTTGAAGAGTTATTCTAAGGTTTTAATAAAGCCCTCAAAGCGGTGGCCATCGAAAACCTGAATCACTCGTATTTCAGTGTTAAACACTCAACAAAGTAGCTTGGCTTGAACTGTGTATGCAGACGCCAAACTCCTTTAAAGGATAGTCCTATGCGTCTTGGTAAGCTGGCAGCGGCCATTGGTTTTGTCGCCGCTCTTTCATCTCCAGGCCTCAGTGCCCTGGGCCTCGGGGAGATAAAGCTTAATTCCACCCTCAACCAGCCCCTGGATGCTGAAATCAAGCTATTGCAGGCAGGTGATCTGAGCGAGTCGGAAATTCTCGCCAACTTGGCCACAGTAGAGGACTTCAGTCGCGCCGGTATCGAGCGCAACTACTTCCTAACGGGACTAAAATTTAAAGTCGATCTAAAAGCCAAGGGTGGACCCATACTGCGCGTAACCAGCGAAGGTCAGGTGCAGGAGCCCTATCTTAACTTTTTGGTAGAAACCCGCTGGCCCAATGGCCGCATGCTGCGCGAATACACCCTGCTGATGGATCTGCCGATCTTCGCAGAAGACGCCACCCAGGCGGTGCAGCCAGCCCGCAGCAGTAATCCAGAGCCCCCAGTGAGCAGGGCACCACAAGTGGCGGAGGCGCAAGCGGCCCCAAAGCCCCAAGCGCGGCCCCAGCCACAGCCTGAACCCGAGCCCGAGCCGCAACCCGAGCCCGAAGCTGAGGGTCAAGTTCAGCCCAGTTCTAGCTATGGCCCAGTGGCCGCCAACGATACCCTGTGGGCCATTGCCAGCCAGGTTCGACCCAGCAAGGGCATGAGCATTCAGCAAACCATGCTGGCGATTCAGCGTCTTAACCCCGATGCTTTTATCAATGGCAATATCAACTTATTGCGTCGCGGCCAGGTGTTGCGAATTCCCACTGAGCAGGACATTACCCAGCTGAGCAACCGTCAGGCTGTCGCCCAAGTCGCCCAGCAAAACGCCGAGTGGTCCGGCGCGGCTATCGATGCCTCGCCCAGTGGCCAGCCCCGTCAAGTGGCCAGCAGCGAACGCAGCGGCCAAGTTAAATTGGCCAGCGGTGGCAGCGGTGAAGGCGCCGGAGGCAGCGGTGGCAGCGGCGGCGGCACCGAGCTGACCCTGGCGCTGGAACAGCTGGATAAGAGCAGGCGTGAAAATGAAGAGCTACAATCGCGCATTGCCGATCTGGAAGCGCAAATTGAAACCATGGAGCGCTTGGTTGCGGTTAGCGATGAACAAATGCGCGCCCTGCAACTCGCGGCCAGCCAGAACAATACAGAAGCGGCCAGCGAAGATGCCGAACAGGCAGTCATTGACCCGCTTAACGAACCTTACCGAGACGCCCTGGCAGCCGAGGCTGAACAGGCCGCCGAATCCGAATCAGCCGAACCAGCCGAAACCGCTGCCGCTCTAATAGACGACAGCGCCGAAGCAGAGGGCGACCCACAACAAGCAAGCGCAGAAGTACAGCAGACCGAGGCAGATGCACAGCCCGAGCCGAAAAAAGTCGCCTCGGTAGTCAGCAAACCAGCTGATCCCAGTTTTATCGACACCTTGATGGATAATCTGCTTTGGATCGGTGGCGCTTTAGTGGCTATCTTGGTCGCGGTATGGGCGCTGCTGCGTGGTCGACGCAAGCCAGAGGAGGAAGATGAGCCGTTGGTGCCGATCGGCCCCGAGCTTGATGCTGACGATGTTGTCGATGAAGAGCAGGATCAAGCCGAAGGCGGCGGCGATGTTGTTGCCGATGCGGACATGAAAATTGCCTACGGTAAACTCGATGAGGCCGAGGCACTGCTGCGCGATCACTTGGCGCAAAACCCAGGCGATCAAGAAGCGCGCTTAAAGCTGCTTGAAGTCTACAGCGAGACTCATAACTTTACCGATTTCGATGAAGAGTACAGCGAGTTGCTGGCTTCAGGCGAGGTTAAATTAAGCGAGCGAGGCCAACAGCTGCGCGACAATATGGGCGACCCGGCCGAAGCCAGCGATGCCTTGGATGCCCTTGGCCTGGATCTGGAAGAGTCCTCTCTACCCGAGCAAAGCCTTGCTGAAAGTGATGACAGTCTCGACAGTCTCGACCTGGGTGAGATGAACCTGGACGAAAATAACGACGATGCCCTAAGTGGCGAAGACGCTGCCGAAGACCTCGATTTTAGCATTGACTTAAGCGACCCATTTGAAGACCAAGCCGATAGCCCAAGCAGCGCCAGCGCGGAACAGGAGTTGTCCCTAGAAGGTGGCTTGGACTTGGGTGATGACCTGTTCGAAGAGGCCGTGAGCGGCGCCGGCGATGACGCCCAAGAACTGGAAGACTTTGACTTCGACAGCCCGGCCGAGGTGCAAGCGGTTGCCGAGCCAGATGCAGATTTACTCGACGACGTACTCGAAAACAGCGTTGAAGAAGACAGCGGTATTGAGTTTGAATCAGCCCTTGAGGGTTTATCTGAGCCCGAAGGCAGCGATGATCCGCTGGCCGATATGGATCTGGATAACAAGGGCAGCGGCGAAGACAGCAGTGATGGTTTATCACCGCTCGAAGGTGCCGGTCTTGCCGCAGCAGGTTTGGCGGCGGTTGCTACCCTAAGCAGTAGTGATGGCGCTGATGAACCCAGCCCAGGCCAACAGGAGCCCTCTACTACAGAGATGGCGCCGATTGCCGAAGCGCCAGCATCGATCGACTTTAGCGACGATCTGGGCGGCGAGCTCGACAGCGAGCTGGATCTGGCTGGTGACGACTTTGACCTGGCGGCCCTAGACCAGGAGCTGGAAGACGAACTCAATAGTGAGCTACAGGCGCCAGAGGCTGACCCAGTCACTGGGGAAATGGAAATGCCCGAGCTAGATCTGCACAGCGATACCGAGGCAACGCCGGCAGAAGATGCCGAAGATTTGGCCGCACTGGATATTTCGCTTGGGGAAATCAGCGAAGACCTGGCCGAAGACAAGTCAGAAGCCGGCAGCGAAATCGATGAAGAGCTGGATTTCCTGGCCGAGACTGACGAAGTGGCAACCAAGCTTGATCTTGCCCGTGCCTATATGGATATGGGGGATAAAGACGGCGCCAAGGAGATCTTAGAAGAAGTGCTTACTGAAGGTGATGCCGCCCAGCGCGGTGAGGCAGAGGGCCTGATTGAGCGAATGGCCCAGCAGCCGAGTTAAGCAGCCGATACCAAAGGCCCCCAATTGGGGGCCTTCTTACTAGGGCAGCTCTTAACCGGCTCGGTGTAAGCCACATATTACTAAGCCAGTTTAACTCAGTTACAATGCGCGCCCACACTCAGTAGCCGAATTAAGCATGAGCCGACCTTATAAAACCAATGGCGAAATACTCGCCGGCGATAGCCTGCCCGATGGCTTGCGGCGAGTGGCGGCCATTGTCGAATACAACGGTGCCGCTTATCACGGTTTTCAGGTTCAAAGCCACGATCCCTGTACCGTGCAGGCCCAGCTGCACCAGGCCTTCTCTGCCATTGCCGCTGAACCCATCACTGTAGTTTGCGCCGGCCGCACCGATGCGGGGGTGCACGCCAGCAACCAAGTGGTGCACTTTGATACCTGCGCCCGGCGTCCCAGTAAGGCCTGGTTGGAAGGGGCCAATACCCAGCTGCCACGGGATATCCGCATTCGCTGGGCGGGTGAGGTTAGACCACAATTTCACGCCCGTTTTAGCGCCCAGGCGCGCAGTTATCGCTATTTATTATCGGATCAAAAAGTGCGCCCGGGCCTGTTGCACAAGCAGCTCAGCTGGAGCCGCTGGCCCCTGGATGTGGCGGCCATGGCTCGGGGCGCGGGCCTGTTGTTGGGCGAGCACGATTTCAGCTCCTTTCGCGCCGCCCAGTGCCAGGCCGCCAGCCCGGTGCGACGCATTGAGACGATAGATTTGTACCGGCTCGATACCGGCCTGATCGTGATCGAAATAAAAGCCAACGCATTCTTACACCATATGGTGCGCAATATTGTCGGCGTGTTAATGGCGGTGGGGGCGGGACGCCAGTCGCCGGGCTGGGTGGCGCAGGTACTGGCGGCCCGAGATCGCAGCGCCGCCGAGGTAACCGCACCGGCGGACGGTTTATACTTTGTGGCAGCCCACTACCCAGAGAGCCTGGCGCCGCCGGCCCAGGGCCTAGGGCCGCTACTATTACCCGATAGCCTGGAGCGCTTGGGCCAGCGTTACCCGGCACTGCCGGGCAGTGATAAACAACAGGATTGATTATGGCAACCACCATTAAAATTTGCGGCTTTACCCAGCCCGAACAGGCCAGGGCTGCCAGCCTGATGGGTATAGATGCCTTGGGTCTGGTGTTTTACCCGCCCAGCCCGCGGGCGGTGAGCATTGCCCAGGCCGAGGCCATCGCCAAGGTTTGCGCCCCTTTTTGCTCGCTGGTGGGGCTGTTTGTGAATGCCCCGGCCGAGCAGGTAGAGGCTACCTTGGCGCGGGTGCCGCTGGATGTTTTGCAGTTCCACGGCGATGAAGACGACGCCTATTGCCGCCGTTTCGGGCGGCGCTATTTTAAGGCGCTAAGGGTGCGCGAGGGCATGGATGTAGAGGCCGAGATAGAACGCTACCCAGGTGCCAGTGCCATCTTGCTAGACGCCTACCAGCCCGGCGTGCCCGGCGGTACCGGCAACCGCTTTGACTGGCAATTGGTGCCAAAGGTATCCACTGTGCCATTGATTCTGGCCGGTGGCCTGGGTGTGGGCAATGTGGCAGAGGCTATTGCCGCCACCGGCGTCTATGGTGTAGATGTCAGCGGTGGGGTGGAACAGGCCAAAGGCGATAAGAGCCTTATGCAGATAGAAGCCTTTATCCAGGCGGTTAGGGGTGTTTAATTCAGCGCCAGTTCAAGCCTGGGCGTCATAGTTCAAGCCTGAGCGTCACTATGTGCCGGAAGCTGCCGCCTTATATTGGCTTTAAGTTGGCTTTAAATTGAACAGCGGGGGCAAACAGGACGACTGTTGGGGGCATTTTTTACCGCTGGGTGAAATTTGGTGTCACATAGCGCTGGCATTATTTATTATAATGGGCCAATTAGGACGCTTAGGGCCGCAAGGTTAAAAACACGAGAGACACTATGAGCTGGTTAGATAAGATTATTCCAAATTCAGTACGCTCCGAAGGGCGTCGTGACGGTGCCAGCAAGGTGCCAGAAGGCCTGTGGAAAAAGTGCGTAAAATGTAGCTCGGTACTGTACCGCCCAGAGCTGGAGCGCAACGACGACGTCTGCCCCAAGTGTGACCACCATATGCGCATCGGCGCGCGTAAGCGTTTGGATATCTTCCTCGATCAAGAAGGTCGCGAAGAACTGGCGACCGAAGTCGAGCCCGTCGATCGCCTCAAGTTTAAAGACATCAAAAAGTACAAAGAGCGTCTCACCACAGCCCAAAAAAGCACTGGCGAAAAGGACGCCCTGGTGGCCATGCGCGGCACCCTACAGGGCATGCCCCTGGTGGCGGTGGCATTTGAGTTCGCCTTCCACGGCGGTTCTATGGGTTATGCGGTGGGTGAGAAATTTACCCGCGCGGCCAAAATCGCCCTGCAAGAAAACATTCCCCTGGTGTGTTTCTCTGCCACCGGTGGTGCGCGTATGCAAGAGGCCCTGATCTCGCTGATGCAAATGGCGAAAACCTCGGCCATTATCGAAAAGCTCAAGCAGCAGGGTACCCCCTATATCTCTATCATGACCGACCCCGTCTACGGCGGTGTGTCGGCCAGTTTGGCTCTGCTTGGCGATATTAACGCCGCCGAACCCGGTGCCCGCGCCGGTTTTGCCGGCCCCAATATTATTGAACAAACCATTCGCCAGAAGCTGCCCGCCGGTTTTCAGCGCAGTGAGTTTTTGCTGGAGCACGGCGCCATCGATATGATCATCCACCGCAATGATATGCGCGATCGGGTCGGTGCATTGCTGGCTAAATTTACTAACTACCAGTACGAGGTTGAGCCCGAGGTCGAACAGCCCGAGGCTGAATTGATCGAAGCTGAAGAGACGCTGGACCCACAGACCCCAGAAGCTGGAGAGGAGCAAGCCTAAGGCTGACGCCTATGCTTGAGCGAGGATCGCCGTGAGCAGGGATGCACTGACACAACTGAATTTGGAGCAGTGGCTGGCGCAGATAGAGGCGCTGCACCCGACCGAGATTGAGCTGGGCCTTGAACGCGTGCGGCTAGTGGCCGAGCGCCTCGAACTGCCGCAGCTGTTATCGGGCTCGCTGGTTATCACCATTGCCGGCACCAACGGCAAGGGCTCCTGTGTGGCTAGCCTGGAAGCACTGTTGGCCCAGCACCCGCGCAAGCCCACGGTTGGGGCTTTTACCTCCCCCCATTTTTTAGACTACAACGAGCGTATCCGCATCGGTGGTCAGGCGGTGACCGACGCCGAGATTTGCGCTGCCTTTGCCGCCATTGAGGTGGCGCGCGGCGAGATCAGCCTCAGCTATTTCGAATTTGGCACCCTCGCG
>JAOXRV010000684.1 GCA_025800435.1 Cellvibrionaceae bacterium
GGGTAGATATCGGAAATCATCGAGTGGGCCGGGGGGCTGCCGCCGGCCTCGCCAATACCGACGCCGATACGGGCCAGTAACATTTGCCAGAAGTTTTGCACCAGCCCCGATAGGGCGGTCATACCGCTCCAAATGGCTATCGCCCAGGCGACAATATTGCGCCGATTGGCGCGGTCTGCCCAGCGTGCGATGGGTATGCCGGCAGAGACGTAAAAAATAGCAAATGTAAAGCCGGTCATCAGGCCCAGTTGGGCATCCGAAAGCCCCATATCGGCCTTAATCGACTCCTGCAGGATGACCAGAATCTGTCGGTCGACAAAATTAAAGACGTAAACAATACTGAGTAAAACGAGGGTGTAATGGGGCCAGCGGGTCTGGGGCATGGAGAGATCCGTCGCTTTGGGCGCCTGCTTAGCAAGTATGACGCGCTTGATTATTATGATTTGCGATGAGTGTACGACCTGCCAGATAAATTGGGAATAGATCCGGGCTTTTATTGGCTAATGGCTTGCTATTGATTTGCTGAATAGTCAGTGGGCCTTCTTTTCTGGTCAACCGGTCTGCTGCGACCAAAAATCAAACTTTTTGCTGATTTAATTAGCATATTGCAAGTTATGAAATAACCATTGGGTATTATTTGTCCCGTGCGATCATAACCAGAACCTTTAAATTATTCTTAACGTGTAAAATAATTATCTGTATGGGTTTGATTTAAAAGGCTTGTTTTATCCGAAAGGTCACTTGGCTTGGCGTTTTTGGTACTGTGTTTAGTTGCCTTTATCCGGTAATTTCACATATTATGCAGTTTGAACTTTGTAAAGTTGCGTTAATGCACTAAGGGCTTGCAATAATGCAGGTGTAGCCCCCAGGCGTTGTTCAGACATTGCTTAGCTGTTTAAATAAAAAGCGAAAACGCAATAACGGGCAGGGATGCGGACACAATACAATAAAGGTAAGGGATATTACCGCCACCGACCCCGGTCGGGTAATAAAAACAGATGTACAGAGATGATGAATGCAAACAAATAATGAAGCCAATAATGGCCCGAACACCGTCATAAATCACTCGCGTTGTACTTAACTTGGGCACCCGCTAATGCTTGCCCCAAAGTTTTGCTGCGCGCCCGCAGTTGCCTGCGGCACTGTGGCCTGCTGGCGTAAAAAATAATCAATAATACTCATAACCCACTAGGAAGTTGCTATGAAAAAATTCCCCCTGGCCGCGCTTGCCGGTGCTGTACTCAGCGCCAATGTAAGTGCTTTTGAAATTACCTCGGACGGTGACTGGAATGTCCGCTGGGACAACACCCTCAAAGGCAATTTGATGTTCCGTACTGCCAAGCAAGATGCGGATGTCTACAACAGCCCCACTGCCGGCCATCTGGCTGATGACAGTACCTTTTCTGTTGATCGCAGTAACTTGGGCGTGGTCAGTTCCCGTATCGATGTGCTGAGTGAGTTGGATGTTGTCTTTAAAGATAACTTTGGTTTTCGTGTCAGTGGTTCTGGCTGGTACGACTACGCCTACAAAGATGCCGACAATCCAGCTTCTAACATCTTAACCTGGGCCAGCCCCAGCGTTGCCGTCGGTGAGTACAGTGACGAAGCCAAAGATATGCACTATCGCGGCGGTGAGCTACTGGATGCCTTTGTGTTTGGCAATATTGATATTGGCGAAACCTCGTTGGGTATTCGTGCCGGCCGTCACACCATCTACTGGGGCAATAGCCTACTGGCCGGTGGCGCCATTGCCAGTATTGGCGGTTCTATGGCCCCGATCGACTTCTCCAAGGCTTTCTCGGTACCCGGTACCGGCGCCAAAGAGCTGTTTATGCCCTATGGTAAGGTGTCTGCGGTATGGCAGCTGACCGATAACCTGACCTTAAACGGCTACTACGGTTATGAGCACCGCCGCCATCGCCTGCCGGAGAGCGGTACTTTCTTTAGCCCCGCCGAGGGCCTGGCCGAGAAGACCGAGTTTATAACCTTGCCTGTCGATCCCAAGGCTCTCGCGCCTGGTGTGTTTGCTCGCGTCGGCCTTGAGTCTTACGGCGACCAGGTCGAAGATAAAGAGTGGGGTGTTAATGTTCAGTATTACTTCGAGGACCTTGGCTTAGAGACCAGCTTTATCTATCTGAATTATGTCGATAAAAACCTGCACGGTCTGCACGGTGGTATCGACGCTACCAAATTCGCCGATTTTGGTGGCACTCCTGTCGTCAACCCCGCCCAGCGCACCATCACGGTTGGTAGTGGCCGCTGGTTATTTAAAGACGATATCGATCTTTACGGTATTTCTTTGTCGAAAGAAATCGCCGGCATCAGTACCGGTTTGGATATTGTCTACCGCAAAAATACTGGTTTAGCGCCGGATTTGGCCGCCTCTTTGGGCCGTTTTTATAATGTGCCTGCCCCGCTTGTGCCGGCGGTTCAAGCCTCCGGTAGCGGAGTGATCGAAGGCGATTTCTTTGGCTATGACTCTGAAAACTACTTAGGCCCCGTTGGTGACACCGTCTCGGTAGTGGCCAATGGCTTGGGTCTACTCAGCGACAACGGTATCTGGGAAGGTGGTAGCTATATTGTTGAAGCGGTATTTAGCAAGCTGCAAAACTGCACCGAACACTGTCAGCTGCTGGATCGCCGCGTTAAAGAAGGCCGCACCATCACCAGCCTGGGCGTAGTATTCAGCCCCACTTGGTATCAGGTACTGCCCGGCTGGGATATGTCCATGCCGATCAGCGCCTCTTACACCTTTAACGGCAAAAGCCCCTTCACCTTCGGTGGTGACGGTGAGCGCGGTAATGCCAGTGTTGGTGTGAGCTTTAATATTGAAGAGACCTGGAACCTAAGCGCTAAATACAATATGTTCTTTGGTCCCGCCAATGCCGGTATCGGTGGTCTGTTAAAAGACCGCGACAATATCGCCATCACCATCAAGCGCACTTTCTAATTTAGACTGCCTAAAATAACAGACAGGAATAATATTATGCGAAGCATGAAGAAGCTAATCACAGTGTGCGTAAGCGCGCTGATTGCCGGCACCGCCGGCGCCGCCGTAAGCCCGGAAGAGGCTGCGCGCTTAGGTAAAGACCTAACCCCAATGGGTGCCGAGATGGCCGGTAATGCCGATGGCAGTATCCCCGCTTGGAACCCCAAGGGCAGCCCAATTCCAGCCAACTTTGTGGCCGGCTCCGATAACTATGTAAACCCTCACCCCGATGAGAAGCCGCTGTACACCATCGATGGCAGCAACTGGCAGCAGTACAAGGATATCCTCACCGAGGGTTCCCAGGCGCTGTTTGAAAAACTCGGTGGCGACGGCTTTAAAATGCACGTTTACCCCACCAAGCGCGATTTTGTTGTACCCCAGTGGCTGTACGATAACACCGCCAAAAACGCCACCGGCGCCAAGCTGGTGGCCGATGGCCTAAAAATTGACAACGCCTACCCCGGTGTGCCGTTTCCAATTCCAGCCGATGGCGAGGAAGTTCTGTGGAACCACTTGACCCGTTACCTGACCGATCACTCGGTTGAGTACGATGTGTACTATGTCAGCGCCAGCGGCAAGCGCATTTTGTCGACCAAGGGCTTTATGACCAATGTAATGCCCATGTATGTGGAGCCAGAAAAACAGTCTACCGACGAACCCTGGTTAAAGCTGCGCATTAACTATAAGGCCCCAGCTCGCCGCGCCGGTGAAATTCTGCTGGTACACGAGCCCGGTGCCGACTTTACCCAAGGCAAAGGCCGCAAAGCATGGCAGTACCTGACCGGTCAGCGCCGTGTGCGTTTGGCCCCTGCGGTATCCTTCGATACCCCCAACCCAGGTGTGGCTGGTACTTCGACCTACGATGATTCCTTTATCTTTAACGGTTCGCCCGAGCGTTACGACTGGAAACTGGTTGGCAAGAAGGAAATGATCATTCCTTACTCCAACTGGGACTTTGTATTCCAAACCAAGGTAGAAGATGCCCTCGGTGATAAGTTCTTAAATCCCGATGTACTGCGCTGGGAGAAGCACCGCGTTTGGGTTATCGAAGCCACTCTGAAAGAGGGTAATCGTCACCTGTACAGCAAGCGTCGTTTCTATATCGACGAAGACAGCTGGGCGGGCCTGGCCTCGGAGAACTACGACGGTCGTGGCAATCTGTGGCGGGTACAGTACGCCTACGGCGCCAACCTGTACGATATCAAGTCTAACTACCACTTTGCTTACGGTTCCTACGATGTGCTGCAGGGTATTTACAACCTCAACACCAAGCCCATCCCAGGTAAGTTTAAAAATGGCGTAGACAAAAACGCCAAATACTTTACTGCCAAAGGCATGGCCCGTAGCGGAATTCGCTAAGCGATTAGTTAGATAAAAAATAGGTCGACGATGAAAAAGATAGCTCGCGCAGCGTCGCTGTTGCTGCTTTGCCAACTGCTGCCCCAGGCGGCCGCGGCAAAGGACTATGATGTGCTGGACTTACCGGCTCAACAAAGTGAACTTGCCCCCAGGGCGCTGGTTTATTCAGTTAGCCCGTTTCACGGTAAGCTCTATGCAGCGGGGCAAACCGGGCATATTTTGCACTCTGACGACAGCGGTAAAACCTGGCAGCAAAGCCAGGTTCCGGTCAGCAGTGCCATTGTCGACATCCACTTCCCAAGCCCTGAGAAGGGCTGGGCAGTTGGCCACGAAGGCGTGATTTTACACAGCGCCGACGCCGGCAAAACCTGGCAAAAACAGTACGACGGTTTGCGCTACGGACAAGAAGGCCTGGCTTACTATAAAGCCCTGGCTGAGCAATACCCCGGACAAAGTATTTACGGTGGCCTGGTAGGCGAGATGGAGTTTTCCATCGAGCAGGGTGCCGATAAACCCTTTTTTAAAGTCTACTTCGCCGATGATAACAATGGTTATGCCCTGGGTGCCTACGGCATGGCGGTTGTTACTCAAGACGGCGGCCAGACCTGGCAGCACAATTTGCATGTTGCCGATAACGATTCACTCTACCATGTATTTGATTTTGCCCAGACGGGAAGCCCCGATACGCTGCTACTGTGTGGCGAGGCCGGTCTGCTGTCGCTCAGTAATGTGCGTGAAGGCACAACCAAACAGTTAGAGAATAGTCCTTGGGACGGCAGCTTTTTCAGTTGTGCGGTAACCAAGCAAAACAGTTTTGTGGTGGCTGGCCTGCGCGGTCGTATCTTCCACAGTGGCGACAATGGCCAGACCTGGGCCGAGGCTAAAAAGCCCCCCAGCAGTACCATTGTCGATACCCTGCAGTTGGCCGATGGCCGACTCTTAGCCGCCGGTATCGGCGGTGAAATCTTAGTGAGTAACGACGATGGTCGCAGCTTTAACTATCTGCCGATCAAAACCAATACCCGCGCTTACGCCATTGCCGATGCTGGCAACGACAAGCTGTTAGTTGCCGGGCCCGCGGGTGTGCAGTCTTTTGATTTGGGGAGCTGCTCCCCATCCGGCTGCTAGTCACAATAACAATATTGGAGTATTACCATGGCGCAAGCCAATTCTGCCGAACTACCGGTAGTTAAAGACCTTGGGGAATTTGATTTTAAATCGGGCAGCGCGCTTGAGCGCTTGGTTTTTAACAACCGTTTTATCGTTATTGTGTTGTGTTTGCTGGCCACCATCGGTTTGGGTTACCAGGCGAGCAAGATACAGTTGGCGGCCGGGTTTGAGAAAAACCTGCCCAAGGACCACGAGTTTGTGGTCAACTACCAAGAAAACAAAGAGAACCTAAAAGGCCTGGGTAATAACCTGCGGGTGGTGGTTGCCGTCGATGAGGGCACCATATTTACCAAAGAAAACCTCAAGTATATCGAGCAGGTAAACGACGAGATCTTCTTTATTCCCGGTGTTGACCGCAACGGCATGAAGTCGATTTTTACCCCTAATACCCGCTGGCGGGTAGTGACCGAAGAAGGCTTTGAAGGTGGCCCGGTGATTCCGGGTAATTTCGATGGCTCCGAGCGCTCCATTGCCGAGGTTAAACTCAATATTCGCCGCGCCGGTATTGTGGGCGATTTGGTGGCCAACAACCAAAAGTCGGTGGCCATTATTGTGCCGCTGCTGGATCTGGACCCCAATACAGGTGAACGTTTGGACTACGCAACTCTGGCGGGCAAGCTAGAAGAGGTGCGGGCCAAGTTTACCGAGGGCGAATCTGGTCGCAGTATTCACATTATTGGTTTTGCCAAACTGGTGGGTGATCTGATCGAAGGCATGGTCTCGGTGATGATGTTCTTCGCCGTGGCGGTAGTGATCGCAGCCGTGCTCTTGTATTGGTACACCCGCTGCTTGCGCTCAACCTTAATTGTTATTGCCTGTACCGTGGTGGCGGTGGTTTGGCAAATGGGCCTATTG
>JAOXRV010000748.1 GCA_025800435.1 Cellvibrionaceae bacterium
TGAGCGTCACCGAGTTATTCAGAAGTACCCTAGCAGCCTGTTGAAAAACGTTTGCGAGGCAGCTTCAGCAAGGCAAAAGTGGGCGAAAAAGCGGAGTTTATAAGTGATAAATGAGCATTTTGAGCCCATTTTTAACGCCGCTGAAGCAACGCAGGTAGTTTTTGAACACGCTGCTAGAGCTTGATCTCGACGGGAATCAGCACCTCATTGCGGCGCCAGGCGGGCAGCGTCATGGGGTGGTCGTAGCCGGCAATTTTGGCAGCGCCGCTGATGGTGATATTCTGCTGCGCCAACCACTGCTCTAACTGGGCTTGGTGCTTGTCGATATTGGCGCGGTTAAGGCGGCCGTTAAAGCGGATTGCGGCCGGGGTATAGCCCTGCCAATGTTCCAGCGCCAGGGCTTTGTGTTGGGGCTGTGGGGCGTTGTCAATGGTGAACTTGGCCGGTAAAACAAAGGACATTTTCTCGGCCCGCTGCGGGTCCATAAACACCGGCGCGGTCATGGCAATTTTTTGCTCGCCATTGTTGTCGCCAGAGATATAGCGGAACAGCTTCATAAAGGCGTTGTTATCACCCTGCTTGTCAACCATTGGGGCACTGACCAGTACCAGCTCATGATAATGGCGGATTTCGATATTGTTGTCGGCATGGATCAGCTCATAGGCCGCCTCTTCAATATCACCGCCGATGGCACCACAGGCCCCAAGGCTCATACCCAAACTGA
>JAOXRV010000758.1 GCA_025800435.1 Cellvibrionaceae bacterium
CCAGTTTGGCTGTTAATAGTGCGGGCGTGCAATTGGCCAAAGAATTTCTCAGTTACAGCAGCGACGAGTTTAGCTGGGTTGTTAATGTCAATCTCATTGGCAGTCGCAACTTCGCTGCGGCGGTTTTGCCGTTAATGGCAACAGGCGGACGCTTGGCGCTGGTGGCTTCCCTGGCCGGTTTGCTTACAAGTTATAGCTACGCCGCTTACAATGCTTCAAAACACGGGGTGGTGGGCCTGGCCGGCGCCCTGCGCATGGATTGTATTCCACTGGGTGTCGAGGTCTCGGTTATTTGTCCGCCTGAGGTGGAAACCCCAATGGTTGAAGAAGAGCGCAAGACCATGCACCCCATTGCCAAGCAACAAAAAGAGGTGGCCGGTAGCCTCAGCTTAGAGCAGGCCGGGGAAGAAATTTTAAGTGCCTTAGGGCGCGGTAAATATATGATTATCCCCGGCTTTAGGGCGCGCTGGGTCTGGCGCATAAGCCGCTGGCTGCCGAACACTATGGCCACTATTAGCAGTGCTATGGTGCGCAAGTTTAGCGATACTTAATATGTCGTTGAACCCAGCGCCTGCCATGCCTGTTAGTGCCTTGCGCTTATTGACTTTGCTGCACGGCTAGTTGAGCATTGGTGGCCTAGAGAAAATAATCAATAACAGAAATCGAGACGTCAATATGAATAGGCTTTATTATTTAGGGTTGTTGCTTGTCCTGTCATTCTCTATGCCTCTATACGGGGCCGATCAAATCTTTGTAAATGGCAAATTCTATACCCAGGCCGAGCGGCAGCCTTGGGCCGAGGCGGTGGTGGTGCGCGATGGTCGCTTTGCCTATGTGGGCGATATAAAAACCGCGCGCCAAAAAGCGGTAAAAGGTGCGCGCGAGTGGGACTTAGGTGGGCGTCTGGTTTTACCCGGCTTGATCGATACCCACGCCCATGTGGTTTTTGGTTCGGTTATGGGCTCGGGGCTTATCATTAATAATGCCGAGCCTACGGTGGAATCCTATCTAAAGCAATTGCGTGCCTACGCCGAGGCCAACCCAGATTTACCAGCAATATTTGGCTTTGGCTTTTACGCCAATGTGTTTGGCGAGGCGGGGCCGCTTAGTTCTCAGCTCGATAGTGTGGTGGCGGATAAGCCGGTGGTGTTGCTGGATGATGGCGCCCACAGTGCCTGGGGTAATAGCCTAGCCTTTAAACTTAGCGGTATTGATAAGAATACTCCCGATCCGGTGCCGGGTGCCCACTATTTTCGTCGCGATGCCAGCGGCGCGCCCACCGGCTTTGCGCTGGAGCCGATGGCAATCGCCATGTTATTGCAATCCACTGGGGTGACCAGCACCGAGTATATCGAGGCGGTGTTAAGCCAGTTCTTGCCAATGCTACCGGCCATGGGTTTTACCACCGTGTTTGATGCGGGCATGATCATGGCGACCGAGATGGGGCATGAGGCCTTGCGTAAACTAGAGCAAAAACAACAGCTCAATACGCGCTTGGTAACTTCCTATAGTCTGTTTGTGCCCGAGCAAGTTGAAGGCATTGTCGAAGCCCTGAAAACCCATCAGAAAAAATACCGTAGCGCACGTATCAGCCCCAACACCTTAAAGATACATAATGACGGCACCACCGAGGCCGAGTCAGCTGCGCAGTTCCAGCCCTATTTGAACAATCCCGATAATCGCGGTGCGATGATTCTTCAGGGTGAGGCGCTGGCCGAGCTGACCGAAAAGGTGGCGGCGGCGGGCTTTAATATCCATGCCCACGCCCTGGGTGAGCGGGCGGTTAAAGAGACCTTGGACGCCTTTGCAAAAGCACGGGCCAAGGGGCACAAGAACCGCTTTACCATGGCCCATGTGGAACTGATTCGCCCCGCCGATCAGGGTCGTTTTGGCGAGCTGGATATCACCATTCAAACCACACCAGTTTGGGCCGCCTATGGCCGCGGGCACGCCCGGGCGGTGCTTGGGGGCGAGCGTGCCAGCCGTATTTACAGTTACGGTGAGGCTTTGCGCAAGGGCGCGCGCCTAACCTTTGGTAGCGATTTTCCGGTCAGCAATGGCTTGCAGGGGCTAAACCCCATGGTGCAGATTGAATCGGGCATTACCCGCGCGCTGCCTGGTGCCGCAGTGGGCAGCGGGCAGCCCCTGACCGGGTCTCAGCTGAGTTTGGCGCGAATGATCCAAGGCTATACCATCGATGCCGCTTACCAGCTGGGGCTGGAGCAGCAAGTGGGCTCTATTGAAGTGGGCAAAAGTGCGGATATGGCGGTGATGGAGCAAAATATATTTGCCCTGGCACCCCAGCACATTCACGCCGCCCCGGTGTATATGACTTTGTTACAGGGGCAGCCGGTGTATCACGCTGAGCAGGCGCCGGCAGAAGTGAAATCGCTTATTAAGGCTACGGCGGCGGGGCAGCATTGATTACTCGCTGCTGCACATTAAAAAACTGCCCAGCTCCGACTCCATGCGCAAGTAGGTAACTTGCTCATAGGTAGCTGCCAGCACGTCTATGTTGCGGTTAAAAATAGGAGGCCTGATCTTGTAGCTGCAATCATCGTGGGTGATGTCTTTGGCATAGTAACCGCAGATCAGGTTTAGAAACTCACCGCTGGCGTCCCAGGCCAGCTCTAAATCCAGTTCGGATTCGGGTATCTTGATAAAACGACTGGCAACGCCGTATAAAAATCGCTCCTGGCAGGCTAGGCTTACGGTACTGTCTCGCACACTTTCAATACCGATATTGCTCAGATAGTAGCTGTCCGCCTCATAGGGCAGCTCTTCGGGTTTGCAAATGCCC
This sequence comes from Cellvibrionaceae bacterium, assembly GCA_025800435.1. GTDB lineage: Bacteria > Pseudomonadota > Gammaproteobacteria > Pseudomonadales > Cellvibrionaceae > Pseudoteredinibacter. Next base: position 2,801 of record JAOXRV010000758.1, read on the forward strand.
AATAAATGCACCTCCAGGCCGAGGCTGCGTTTGAATAAGCTGCACGCAATACCGCCAAGGGCATTGCTGTTATAGGTGCTGCCGTGCTGCTTAATCGCCTGGCTTAGGTGTTGGTCAATCTGGGCTTGTTCTTGGCGGTAAAGCTGCAATTGTTCTTGGATTCGCTCCGGGCTTAAGAAACCCAGCTCGGCCAGGGCCTCTGCAAAATCCTTGCGGCCCTGTTTTTGCAGGCTGATCAGTTGTTGCAGTTGCTTTATATTTAAAAAGCGCTGGGAGATTGCAAGGTCGCCAAAACGGTCGTGGCTGATGCGTTGGCGCTGCTCAATTAGATCCAGTTGGCGGTCGCTCAACAGCTCTTTATCGCGTGCCAGTTTGCCTAGGGATTGAGCCTCGGCGCGCTGATGGGCCAGGGTTTTTAGCAGCTGCTCAGGGGTTATTAGGCCCCTTTCCAGCAGCGATTGCTCGAACAGCTTAGTTGCCATGCCCATCCTCGTTTATCTCAGTTCGCTTAAGGCGTGCAGCAGAACGTCTTCTGCATAGGGCTTTTGAATATAGGTGGAAGCGCCGAGCAATAGGCACTCCTCGATATCTTGTTCTGAGCCCAGCGAACTCACCACGACGACTTTGGCGCTGGGGCTATCCTTGATTATTTCGCGCAGGGCTTGCTTGCCGTCAACTTGGGGCATTACCAAATCGAGCATTACCAAGTCGGGCTGCAGCTGTTTAAATTTCTCTATAGCCTCCTGGCCACTGCTGGCTTCGCCGATCACATCGTAACCGTGTCCGCTTAGCAGGCGCTTGGCTAACATGCGCAAAGAGCGCGAATCATCACAAATTAAAACGGTGTTGTTATCCATGTATTGTTAACCCAAGGGTCCATCGTCAGGTGGCGCACTGTAGGACAAATATTCGCCTTATTTTCAGTATAGGCCTGTTATTGGACTTTGCTCGTTGCTGTGGATAGTTGGTGGAGGTCCCTAGTTCTATTATTAATGGCGGGGAAATTACTGGTTGCTAAAAATTAGATCATGTGAAACTATTATTGACTAATAAATAGTGACTGAAAAAACCTTTTAATCAAATAAAATTAAGTAGTATTTATGAATAAGAGGGATAAAAGGAATAAGAGGAATAAGAATCTTCAGCTCCCATGGTTGGGGCTTATTTACAGTTACTTATATCACCTAATTCAGAGTGTGGATGCAGCGTCCGCGTTTTATCCGCATAGAAGGGGGTATCTTGGTACCTCTCTTTAACCCTGTTCTCGATGCGATTCCCGATAGCCTAATCATTGTTGACAACAATGGTGAGATTATTTGGTGTAATGCCAAAATTGAACAGCTGCTTGCCTATTACCCCGGCGAACTGCTGGGCAGGTCCGTTGAAGTTTTAGTGCCCGAGGCTTATCGCCACAATCATCACCAGGCCCGCGCCAATTACACCGCAAACCCCAGCCATCGGCCCATGGGTAGCTCGGTGCCTCTGTTTGCCCTGGCTAAAAATGGTGAGCGGGTACCGGTTGATATTGAGTTGGCACCGCTGCGCTGGCAAGACCAAGATTGTGTGATGGCGGTGTTGCGCTGCCGGGTAACCAAACTGGCCAAAGAAGAAGAGCAGCAAAAATTACTGCGCGAAAATGAAGAGCGTTTGCGTCGTTCCCAGTCTATTGCCCGTATCGGTACCTGGGATTGGACCCTGGTCAATGATCGAGTGGTGTGGTCTGACGAGGTTTATAATATTTTGGGCCTGGCCAAGGGCGGCAAGGCCTTTAGCCCCGCCGCTGCAGAGCAGTATATGCCCCCAGATGATGTGGAGATGCTAAAAGCTAAGATTGCATCGGCCCTTAAGAATGAATCCACATTTGAGGTTGAGCACCGTATTTGTCGGCCCGACGGCAAAGAACGCTTTGTACAGCAGGTTGGCGAGGTTTATTACAACGCCAAGGGTCGGCCCGTCAGAGTGCTGGGCACCATTCAAGATGTTACTCAAGAGCGTGAGTACCGCAGTCAGCAGCGGCTATTTCAAACCATATTTGAATACGCCAACGAAGGTATTCTGAGCCTCGATTCCAATTACCGCATAATGTCCGTTAACCCGGTGGTAGAGTCCTTGGTCGGCTACAATAAGGCTAGCCTTATTGGCCGCGACGCTAGCATGTTGTTGCCCAGGGGGAAGCGCAAGCAATATGTTGACGAAATTCTGGAGCCGCTGAGCCGCTTTGGCAGTTGGCGCGGCGAGCTCGATATGCAGCCACTTAATGCGCCGGCCTTTCCGGTACTGTTGTCACTGGCAATGGTGCCCGATGTTGAAGGCGGTAGGCACAATATGGTTGCTACCATTAGCGATATTTCCAAGCTTAAGCTCAATGAGTCGCAATTGGATTTCCTGGCCCATTACGACCAGCTAACCCGTCTGCCTAACCGCACCTTATTTTTGCGCGAGCTCAATAAAAACATTGAGCAGGCCGCGATCAGCGGTGAGCGCCTGGGCCTTTTGTATATTGATTTGGATGGCTTTAAGCAAATTAATGATAGCCAGGGCCACAGCGCTGGTGATGAACTACTGTTTGAGGTTGCCCAGCAGCTGCGCAGCTGTGTCAATGTGGATGTGCTGGTGTCGCGTCTTGGGGGCGATGAGTTTGCGGTACTGACACCGCGCCACAGTAATGAGCCGATCGAAAAACTGGCGGAAAAGATTATTCAGAGTTTGCAGCTGCGCAAGGATTTTGGAGATCACAGTTTGGCTGTCAGTGCCAGTGTTGGCATTGCCTGTTACCCAGAGGATGGTACCGGGCCACTGGAGCTGATTAAAAAAGCCGACCAAGCTATGTACGAGGCCAAGGGCAATGGCAAGAACAGCTACCAGCGTTACAACCGCAAAATGGGTGATATGCTGCGCTATCGTCTACAGTTGACATCGGACCTGGCCAAAGCGATTGAGCAGCGCCATCTGTGCCTGTATCTGCAGCCCAAATTTAATGTCGATAACCCCGGCTTTGCCGAGGTAGAGGCGCTATTGCGCTGGCCCCATGATCGGCGTGGCCTGGTGCCGCCGGGAGATTTTATTCCCCTGGCTGAGGAAACAGGGCAGATCTTGGCGCTGGGCAAGCAGGTTATCGAGCTGGTGTGCGAGTTTGTACGGCAGTGGCGCCGGGCTACCGATGAAAGCATTAAAGTAGCCGTGAACCTCTCGGCGCGCCAGTTACACGATAAAAACCTGCTGGCGGATATTGCCTCGGTATTAGAGTGTTATGGAGTGCCTGCCAGTTGCCTGGAGTTTGAAATTACTGAGAGCGTGGTGATGTACGATGTGGATTCCAGCTTGCGGGTATTTGCCGGGCTTAAAGCCATGGGCAGTTCTATTGCCATCGATGACTTTGGCACCGGCTACTCCTCATTGAGCTACCTTAAAAAACTGCCGGTCGATACCCTTAAGATCGACCGCAGTTTTATTGCGCCACTGCCTAACAGCGCCGATGATCTGGCGATTGTACGGGCGATTATCTCTATGGCCAAAAGCCTCAATATGAATGTGGTGGCCGAGGGTGTAGAGACCCACGCCCAACAGCAGTTATTGATTGAGCTGGGTTGCCAACAATTGCAGGGCTTCTACTTTGGCCGCCCAATTCCTGTGGCTGATTTTATGCGCGATACCGTCTTTTTGGATGCTTAAGTATCCGCCTGCTTTTGCACCTGCTTTTTATCACCATTGAGCTGGTCTATTTGGTACCAGTTAATATGGCGGGTGCCTAGCATCAGGCAGGCTAATAAAACAAAGACCAAGCCCGCGCCCATCAACAAGGCAAAATCTTCGGCCTGTAAAATAATGTATAAAAACCCCTGCAATAGCGCCAGCAAACCGGTAAAACCCGCGGCAACACCAGGGTGCTTGAATACTGAATGCACGTAAACTGCCAATAACCCGCAGCTGGCGCAGGCGGCGATAAAATAGGCCAGCAAAAAATTAATATGCTCTGACAGGGCCAGTAGTAATAGGTAAAACACGGCAATTGCCAAGCCGACAAAGCCATATTGAATTGGGTGAATGGGGCTTGCTTTAAGGTGCTCGTAGATAAAAAACACCATAAAGCTCAGGCCGATAAATAAAAATGCATACTTTAGCGCTCGCTCAGTCTGCAGGTACTTATCGACTGCATCAATTAAGTTGATTTCTATTTGGCTGCTGCTCAAGTCACAGTGGCTGTCTATAGTGCACTCTTCAAAGTTGGCATAGCTGTTGAGCGAGTAATGGGCCGTCTGCCATTGGGCGCTAAAGCCCTGTTCATTCACACTGCGTTGATCGGGCAGGATGGCGCCGGCGAACTGGGGGTCTGGCCAGTCACCGCCGATGCTCAGTTGGTTATCTTGGCCAAGGGGTAGCAATGCTAAGTTCTCTAGCCCTTTGAGCCCCAGTTTCATACTAAAGGCCACCTGTCCCGGGTTTAGCGGCAGGCTGTGCAGCCCGCTTTTTAGCTTGCCCAATTTGGCGCCGGCTTGTAGCAGTTGTTTCTTTCCTTGTATGGTCGCTTCAACTTGCTGGCTGAGGCCGCGCATATCTTTAATATAAACAGCTAAATAGGGCTGGCCCACGCTGCTGAAGTAGGCCTGGCTTTTAATGTCCTCCAGGCTGGCTTTTACTTGAGCTTCGCTAAACAGGCCCTTGAGTTCCAATTGGCTGTGGTACAGAGGCCATTGGTAAATTCCCATTTTGATTTTCTGGGTGCTCAGTTGGCCGGCTGCACTAAATTGATCCGGAACGACTATTTTTAAGCGGTTGTTGTGTACAGAAATAATGTTTGCGCCATTTTCGTTCAGTGGCTCGACTCGGTAGGGAAAGACCAGTACCGGGGTGGCTAGGGCCTGGCTATCCACACTGGATTGACTAATGCGCAGCCTGGCGTCGTCTTGGTAGCGTTGGCGCTCGTAGATTTTGCTTTCGACCATAAATATGGGTATCAGCAGGATGAGGCTGAGAATGGCGATAAATACCAGTTTGAGGTTGAGTGATTTTTTCATGCGAATGCTCCAGTCTATAAGCTCGGGCAGTTTAGGGCCTGAGTGTGACTCTGAAATGAAGCAATAATGATCAATTGTGGCGCCGCTCACGCTAAAGAAGGAAAAAGCAGGCAGAAATATGAAGAATTTGTGAAGTTACCCCCTCCCGGGCAGTGGGTTCTTGGCTTTTGCCTGTGGCAACTTATAATCGGTAAATGTTTCCGATTTTGGCCCGCGGTTGTATAGTTGGGCCACAAAAACAAAACTAGAGAGAAACTCCTATGCCTGATACACCCAATAAACTCAGTTTCGCCTCCGTCAGCCTGCACTGGCTGGTGGGTATTGCCATGATCCTGCTGTTGGCGGTGGGTATCTATATGGAAAACACCGAGACCTACGCCCTCTACCCCATTCATAAATCCTTTGGCGTATTAATTCTTCTTTTGGTGCTGCCGCGTATTTTTGTGCGCATTAAAAACGGCTGGCCCACGCCCCTGGCCGGTCGCCAAGCGGCGGAGATCATGCTCTCGCGGGTAGTGCAGTGGGTGCTGATTTTAAGCACTGTGTTAATGCCCGTCTCCGGCATGATGATGTCTGGCTTCGGCGGCCACGGTGTCAGCGTATTTGGGTTAGAGCTAGTGGCCGGCAACTACGACCCGGTATTGGAGAAAGTTGTTCCCATCAATGGTGATTTGGCCGGTATGGCCCACAGTGCCCACGGTATTTTGGGCAATGTGCTCATCGTCGCCTTGCTGTTGCATATTGCCGGCGCCCTCAAGAGCCGCTTTATTGCCAAAGACGGTACCGTACTGCGAATGCTGGGTAAGGAAGTCTAGTGCGCTAGGCGGTAAAATAAAAATGGCCCTGCGGGGCCATTTTTGTTTAATGCCCCCGTGCACCCTTAGAATTTGCCCCACCACAAGACTCGGCATCGAAGCCACTGCAAACTGGACGTTACTTGCTGGCCTGTGCTTGAATGGCGGCACGAGTAAATAGGAGCCGCCATTGAACACCCTGTATTGGCACGATTACGAAACCTGGGGCGAAGTGCCCAGCCTCGATAGGCCCAGCCAGTTTGCCGGTGTGCGCACCGATGAAAACCTCAATATTATCGGCGAGCCACTGATGGTTTACTGCCGCCCCAGCAGCGATACCCTGCCCAAACCCGACGCCTGTATGATCACCGGCATCAGCCCCCAAAAAGCCCTGGCCGAGGGTTTGTCGGAGCCCGAGTTTATGGCCGCTATCCACCGTGAGCTGGCGGCCCCCGGTACCTGTGGGGTGGGGTATAACAGTATTCGCTTTGACGACGAGGTGACCCGTTTTAGCCTTTATCGCAACTTTTACGACCCCTATGAACGGGAGTGGCAGGGGGGTAATTCGCGCTGGGATCTGATCGATGTGGCGCGGCTGTGCTGCGCCCTGCGCCCAGAGGGCATTAACTGGCCCAACAAGGAAGACGGCAGCCCCAGCTTTAAGCTGGAACACCTGAGCGCGGCCAATGGCCTGGCCCACGATGCCGCTCACGACGCACTCAGCGATGTGTACGCCACTATCGATCTGGCCAAGCTACTAAAGGCCAAACAGCCGGCCCTATACGATTACGCCTATAGTTTGCGGCACAAGCGCCGAGCCATCGAGCTGGTCGACCTAAACAGCCGCAAGCCGCTGCTGCATATCTCTTCCATGTATGGCACGGCGCGCTATTGCGCGGCCCTGGTGATGCCCCTGGCGATGCACCCAATCAATAAAAATGCCTTAATCTGCTACGACCTGATGGCCGACCCCGAGCCTTTGTTAGAGCTGCCACTGGATGAGTTGCAGGCCCGCCTATACGCCCGTAAAGACGAGTTGGCCGAAGGGGTAGAGCGGCCAGGGCTGAGCCTGGTGCACCTCAACAAAAGCCCCATGTTGGCCACCCCCGGGGTGATCAAGCCAGAGCAGGAGCAGCGCCTGCAGATAGACCTGCCGCTGGCTCGCCAACACTGGGCGGTACTCAACCGAGGCCTCGGCCAGGGCGGCTTACTGGAAAAATTGCGCGAGCTGTACCAGCGGCGCGAGTTTGAGCCCCAGAAAGACCCGGAGCGTATGCTCTACGATGGTTTTATCAACGACGGCGATAAGGCGTTGATGGCCCAGGTGCGCAGCGCCGCTGCGGATGAATTGGCCGCAGGCAGCTTTCCATTCGAGGACAAGCGGTTGCAAGAGCTGCTGTTCCGCTATAAGGCCCGCCATTTTCCGGCCAGCTTAAGCGGCGAGGAGGTCGAAGCCTGGGAGGCCTTTCGCTTTAGCCGGCTGAGTGAGCCAGAGGCGGGGGCATCCATTACCCTGGAAGATTACTTTGAGCGGATTGGCCAGTGGCGTCAGCAGCCGGACTTGAGCGAGCAGCAGCGCCAGCTATTGGATGATTTGGAAGCCTATGGGGATGGTTTGCTGTCATAGGACCGCTCTGAATAACTCGATGATGCTCAGCGGGACCCTGCTCCTACTCGGGCGCAATACGCTCCAGCTCCAGCTCGAACTGGCCGGTGACTAGCTTGGCTTGGTAGAGCCGCGCGCGGCGGTAGCGGCTTTGTAACAGGCGCATGATCACTTCTTTAACCCGGGGGTCAATCAGGGCGCCAAAGTAGACGGCGGCCAGGTCTTCGGGCTCAAAACGCACATCCTCGTACCAGCTATCTGGGGCGCTGCCTTTTTCGGTGGCTTGGTAGCGAAAGCAACGCCATTCGTGTTCTTCTTTCAAATGGGCGGGCTTTTGCAGTAACTTGCCCTGAAATTCGTCTTTATGGTTCTCATTTGAGGGGCTGACAATTAGCTGTAATTGCTGCTTTAGCGAGGTGATCTCCGGCCGCCAACCCTTATAGCTGACACGAAAGGGGTCGTTAAAATTGCTCTCTTCGTGGTCGCCACTGCGGAATTTGAGGGCGATACCGGTGTGGTTAATCCCGTATTTCTCCCAGGCCAGCATATTCCCGGGTTTACCGCTAAAGCAACAGATTCGCACCGAGCGCGCGTATTCGCGCCAGTCGTGAATAAGCTCTTGAATCTCGTTATAGCGGGCGTCTACCATCTGCACCAGCAGGTCGCTTAGCACGCCCTCGGCCTCTTCTGGGGTTTCAAAGCGCTCTTCATCGCGCCAGCGGCGGATAGCCTTAGCCAGCGGCGACATGCCCTTGGGGTCGTCTTTGGCAAAGATCATTGAGCAGGCCATTTGGATGGTGGCCTCTAGCATTTCGCCGTGGGTAAAAGCCAGGGGCGAGTCGTGCTTTAGCTCCAAGACATCGCCAAAGCGATTGGGGGCGCTCCAGCGCAGCTCCTGCTGGTTCAAGATGCGGCCTGCATTGGCGACACTGCAAAATTTAATAAGATTGTCTTGGCTTGATGACACGGTGTTTCCTTTAACAATACTGCCTTTAATGCCCCAAAGATCCCTATAACTGTAGGTCACCTTCCCAGTTTTTAAAAGCTCACAAAGCTATATCGGTCATATTGTGCATCGCTTTAGAGAAAGACTCAGTTCATTAAGCGGGCCATAATGGGGACTGCTGTGTCGGTAGGGGCAATATTGCGCGGCCGGGGTACTATAAGGGCCGGGTGCAACAGGCTACAATAGCCCCGCCGCCGGCCGGCGGTAGCGAGCCAGGAGGAAAGTTTGTGGATTTTAAAGGCGCCAATATCATTTCCATTGCCCAGTTCGAACGGGGCGATATCGACCGCGTCTTCAGCGTTGCCGACCGAATGGAGCCCTACGCTCTGCGTCAGCGGGTAACCAGAGTATTGGAGGGGGCTATTCTCGGCAATATGTTCTTTGAGCCCAGCACCCGCACCCGGGTCAGCTTTGGCTGCGCTTTTAATCTGCTTGGTGGCGAGGTGCGCGAAACCACCGGCTTTGAGTCATCGGCCATCGCCAAGGGCGAATCTCTATACGATACTGCCCGGGTATTGTCGGGTTACAGCGATGTGATCTGCATGCGCCACCCCAAGGCGGGCTCGGTAGCCGAGTTTGCCGCCGCTAGCCGGGTGCCGGTGCTCAACGGTGGCGACGGCCCCAATGAGCACCCCAGCCAAGCCTTGCTGGATTTGTACACCATTAAAAAAGAGTTGGCTGCCAACGGCCGTGACATCGATGGCCTGCGCATCGCCATGATTGGCGATCTCAAGCACGGCCGCACCGTGCACTCCTTGTGCAAGCTGTTAATGCTCTACAACAAGGTACAGCTAACCCTGGTTTCACCACCGGAGCTGGCGATGCCGGAATATATTGTCGAAGAGCTGCGCCAGGCTGGGCACCAGGTCAGGGTTTCAGATGATTTGGCCGCAAGCCTCGGTGACCAGGATATCGCCTACGCCACACGCATTCAGGAAGAGCGCTTTAGCAGCGCCGAAGAGGCCGATTTATACCGTGGCCGCTTTCGCCTTAACCAGGCGGTGTACACCCAGTTTTGCAAGCCCAATACGGTGATTATGCACCCGCTGCCACGGGATTCGCGGGCCGCTGCCAATGAGCTGGATAACGATTTAAACCAAAACCCCAATCTGGCCATCTTTCGCCAGGCCGATAACGGGGTGCTGGTGCGCATGGCCTTGTTTGCGCTGGTGTTGGATGTGGCCGAGCAGGTCGAAAAATACGACCGCCCGGTTAACTGGTACCACGGGCGCCGCTAAAAGCGCGCCTCGTAACGCAGGCCAAAGGCCAGTTCGCGCGAACGTAAACCATCGCCCAGCAGCATTTGCTGGTAGTCGATAAAGCCCGAGATACCATGGTGAAACTGGGCCACCAGGCCCAGGCCCAAATTAAAGTAGTTGCGGTCGTAGCGGCTGGGGCTAATCAGCATGGCGGGGGTGGCGGCGCCGCCGTTAAAGCCCTTTTGGTAAAAGGGGTCGTGTACAAAGCGGGCCAGAATTGGGTCTTGCTGTTCATCAAATTCGCGGTAGAAGTTGCCGTTAATATTGGCCACCAGCACCCCCCAATTGAATAGCAATACCCGCGAGCCGTGAAAGCCCAGGCCGGCACTGGCCAGGGTATTATGTTGCTCGCCGTAGTGCAGCTCTAAACCTGAGTGGCCACGCTCGGCAAAGCTGTCGATATTGGTTTCGCTATAGCTCAAGCTGGCATTGGGGCCAAAGGTCCAGGGGCCGCTGTTAAAATCCCAGCCCAGGTCGACGGTTGCCAACCACTGTTCGCCCTCGGTATTGCTGCGCTTATCGGCGGCCACTTCGCCGCCACTGTCGCGGTAGCGAATGCGGCGCAGTAAATCAAAATCCGCATCTGCGTAGCTAAGGCTGCTGTCCAGATAAAAATTGCTGTCGTTGTAGTAGGAGACGTAGACCGAATAGAAAGTACTGCGGCTGTCCATATTGCCGCTCTGACGTTGATAGTCCAGCTGGCTATTGGCATAGCCCAGCGCCAGGCCGCCGATAAGGTTGGGGTTAAAACGGTAGTCTACGCCGGCGG
>JAOXRV010000760.1 GCA_025800435.1 Cellvibrionaceae bacterium
TGGCGTTTTACAATTTTGAACAACTGCGCCCCAGTGCCAGTGGCCACTATGCAGAAACCGATTTAAACCGGGTGTTAAGCAAAGCCAAGCGTGCCAGCGCGAGAATTATTGAGCAGGTATTATCGCTTACAGAGCAGCGCCAGGGGGTAATGATATTTGCCGCCACCACCGACCACGCGCGCGAAATAATGGGCTACCTGCCGCCCGATTGCTCAGCCATGGTGCTGGGGGATATGAAAGCCAAAGCCCGCGACTCGGTCATTAATGGGTTTAAAACAAAACAGATTAAATACCTGGTCAATGTGGCGGTGCTTACCACCGGCTTTGATGCGCCCCATGTGGATACCATTGTGATATTGCGCCCCACCGAATCGGTGGGGCTGTATCAGCAAATAGTTGGGCGGGGCCTGCGACTAAGCCCTGGTAAACAAGATTGTTTGGTATTGGATTACGCCGGCAACCGCCACAGCCTATTTGCGCCGGAGGTGGGCGAACCCAAACCGAAAGGCGACAGTGAACAGATTATCATCCCCTGCCCCGAATGCGGCTTT
>JAOXRV010000768.1 GCA_025800435.1 Cellvibrionaceae bacterium
AAAACGGGCCGGGGAAATATCGCCCAGCTGCGGGTGGGGCCAGCGCAGCAGCGCTTCGCAATCGATAATCGCACCGGAGTCAATATCGACAATAGGCTGGTAGTGAACCTTGAACAGCCCGTTCTCAATGGCTTTGACCAAATCCATATGCAGTTGCAAGCGCTGGTCTGAATCCGACTGCATCTCCGCGGTAAAATAGCGAAAGCGATTGCGCCCCATATCCTTGGCGGCGTACATCGCCTGGTCGGCGTTTTTTAGTAAGCCCTCAACATTTTGCGCATCGTAGGGAAACACGGTAATTCCGATGCTGGCCGAGGCGTAAATTTGATTGCCATCGATAGCAATCGGCAGCTTGAGTTGGTCGATAATTTTTTGGGCGATCAGCTCGGCGGATTTCGGGTCGTGCAACTGGGTGGCAATCAAGGTAAATTCATCGCCGCTGCGGCGCGACAACACATCGGACTCGCGCACACAGTGGCCCAAACGCTCGGCCACCCGCTGCAATAAGACATCGCCAGTACTGTGGCCGAGCGAATCGTTAACCGATTTAAAGCGATCTAAATCAATAAATAACAGCGCAAACAACTCGCCGCTGCGCTGAGCACTGGCCACCGCAGCAGCCAGCTGGGAATCAAAATAGTTGCGGTTGGGGAGCTGGGTAAGCGGGTCGTAATTGGCCTGGCGCAAAATAGTCAGCTCGGATTTTTTGCGCTCGGTAATATCTTGCAGGGCACCCTTTAGGTGCCACACACCGTGGTCATCCAGCTGGCTGTGGGATTGCACCTCTACCCAAATTTGACCGCCGCCACAAATATTTATCAACAGTTCGGCATTGATGTCCTCGCCCTTTTCAAACACACCTTGAAAGGCACTGCTGATAACTTTGCGGCTTT
>JAOXRV010000769.1 GCA_025800435.1 Cellvibrionaceae bacterium
CGGTACTTACGGTAGCCTCACCATCGCTTCCGATGGCAGCTACAGCTATACCCCCAATGCCGCCGCCCAAGCCTTGAACGCTGGCGAAACTGGCACCGACCAGTTTAGCTACACCGTCAAAGACAACGATGGCGATAGTGATACGGCAGTGCTGACCATTAATGTTACCGGCAGCAATGATCTTCCGGTCGCCAGTCAAAGCAGTGTCAGCGGTTTGGAAGACACCGCCCAGCGCCTGCTAAGCAGTAACTTTAATTACAGTGATGCAGAAGATACGGTGAGCCAGATCCGGATCGACTCCTTGCCTGCAGACGGCAGCCTGACCTTTAATGGCGCTGCGGTGACGGTTGGCCAGGTGATTAATATCAGTGCCCTGGACGACAACAGCCCCGGTGTACAGGGACTGGTGTTTACACCGGATGCCCATGAGTCGGGGGCCGATGTTTACGGCGGCAGTGGCACTGGTGATCAGCAGGCCGACTATGCCAACTTTAACTTTAGCGTTAATGATGGCAGCGCCTGGAGCGCCAGTTCGGCCAGCATGACGGTTGATGTTAGCCCGGTCACCGATAATGCTCAATTGAGCACCGCAGAAACCACCTATGTTCCTGCCGGCGGCTCCACCGAGCAGATTATCGACCTTGCGGATATTCCGGATTCGGGGCAAATGCGCCAGGATGTTTATAACGGCGTGGGCTCTGCCGGTACCAACCTCGACAGTATTCAATTGGAGGACATCGCCAGCACTGGAACCATCGATTCGACCTCCCGTGCCGATGGCCACTACAATGGCGCCACCGACAATGCGGCCAATGATATTGCGGTTGATACTATTGAAGTTACCACTGGTTTGATCTTTCTCGAAGCGGGTGAAACCTTGGCCTTCACAGGTTATACGGACGATTCCCTGCGTATTGAAATCGCCGGTAATACGGTGTTGTCGACCACCGGTGACGCCTGGGGGGTCTACAATACCGCCACTGCCGGCACTATTAATACTGGTGGTGGCAGTCAAACCTCGACCGGGCCCTTTACCGCACCAGTCAATGGCTATTACACCATCGAGTTCTATGTGTTCAACCACAATGGGCCGGGGGATTTGTCCATTCGGGTGATCAAGGGCGGCAATGATGTGGGCGAGCTTAACTCCAATAACAACAGTATTCGTATTTATGAGGATATTGACGAGGTTGATTTGTTGGGCGGCCAGCACTCGGAGTTTGTTGCCGGCCCAGATGCCAGCGATGCGGCGCGGGACCTGCACCTGGGTGGTTACTACCCGATCGAACTCAACAAAGGTGGTGAAACCGCTAAAATCAAGTTGAGCGGTATAGATGCCCAGCTGATTGATGCCGATGGCTCGGAGCAGATTACCGGCTTGGTAATGAACAATATTCCCCTGGGTTGGAAACTGTTCGAAGGCGATACCGAGCTGTTTACTGCCAGTGCAGGCAACCAGAGCTACGACCTCAGCGGCTTGGACTTACACGATCTGCATGTGGTCAGTACCAATACTGCTGCCACCGGCGGTGGTAGTACCGATTACACCTTGCAGGTAACGGCTACCACTGAGGAGTCGGCAACATCGGCTAGCGAAGATACTAGCGTTGATCTGGTGGTGACAATCTTCGACACCGTCTCCGGTGGCTCTTCGCCACTGATGAAGGCGGCCAGCCAAAGCAGCGATTTATTTATTGCCGAACCAGAAGGCTTTGAGCAAAGCAGTTTGCAAACTGCCGATCTGCTGCAAGAAGCCGGCGCCGACTTACTATTTAGCGAGGGCAATAGCGCCACCGCGCCTGCCCAAGTCAGCGTGTCGCAACTGGCAAGCGGTACTGATGCTAGCTTCTCGCCGGCTCTAGATCAGAGCTTTAGCGACAAGCTTGAGCAGTTGATATCTGAGCCTACTGTTGAGGCCAATGACTTGCTCTAGGCCCTCCAGCCGGGGTGGCTGCCGACTTATGTGGTAGCCAGTGGCCCAGCACCTGATAAAGCCGCTCAATGATGGGCGGCTTTTTTTTATGGTGTAGGTTTTTATATGCGCCAGCAATATCATTTAAAAGCAGTAAGAAGGAAGAATGTCTTCTTGCTGTTAATCAGACTAAATAACCGTTTTTAGCCAGCTTGTGGTTCTAGGTGTCGCGCAGTCACCGGGCTTTATAGTTTTACCCATTTTCCACCGATAAGATCCGCCTTTAGGAAGAGCGCGAGATAAAAGGTGGTGAGGTGGCAGAGCAAGCAGGCAAAAACAAACCGCTGGACCTTAGTAGTCAGTCCGATCAGCAGGGACAGCCCGTCGCCGAGGTACTGGCACAGAAGGGCCAGGTAAGAATTGGCGAAACAACCCTTGGCGATAAAAATCTGGACAGCAACGAGCAAGCCAAGCAAACAAGCCAAGCTGTAAAAGAGGCCTTAACAGTTGGCGAAACGGTGGAGCTAGGCAAGGACTCGGCTGTAGTGGCCCGCTTTAGAGAAGGCGGTATTTTAGTGTTGGGGCAAGATCAAACGGTTGAAATCAGCCGGGACCTGCTCAAGCGCATTGCCGACGCCAGGGCCCAGGGGGATCAGGCCAAGATTCAAAAGCTGGAAAAACACCTGCAAGATCTGGAA
>JAOXRV010000775.1 GCA_025800435.1 Cellvibrionaceae bacterium
TAAGCCGAAGCTACCGCGACGATGAAGGCAATAATACCGGGGTAAAAGATGCCAATGGCAACCACACCCAATACACCTATGATGACTTAGGGCGAGTGGTTGCCATTAACAGCCCCGCCAGCGGCTTGGAGTATATACACCACGATAACGCGGGCAACCAAATTGCCAGCCTAAACGCCAGTGGCCAAAAAAGCACACTACGCTACGATACCGCTAACCGGGTTATTGATTACCAGAGCCCAAGCACAGAAATTAAATACCGCTACGAGCCAAATTTAGGCCTGCTGGAAGAGGTTGATAATGGCGACAGTGTTGACCAGTTTCACTACGATAAAGAAGGCCGCCTGCAAAAGCACACCCGGCAGTTAAAAGGCCTAAAGAAGCCCCTCAGCCACGAATATCAATATAACCCACAAGGCAAACTAAGCCGGGTTAAGCTACCCGATGGCCAAATACTGCAATATACCTACTACAGCGAAGGGGAAGCAAAAGGCGAACTGGAGCGCATTAGCCGAGAAGACTGGTGGGGCGCCAGCGAAACCGCACTGCTCACGGGTATCGACAGTAATTTGTGGGATGGCCAGCAATCCATAGGCTGGGGCAATGGCCTTCGCGCCAATTATCAATACGACGACCAGGGCCGCCTAACGAGTATAGAAACCAAGCAGGCCAATAATCCATTCGATAGCTATCGCTTGCAATATGATAAAAAAGACCAGATAAGTCGCATCGATCAAAACAATCAACTCAATAAACAGCAGCAGACCTATCGATACGATAAAGCCGGCCGCCTAACCGCCAGTGAGCGATCAGGCGCGCAAAATAAAAGTTGGTCTTACGAGTATGACGAGCTTGGTAATCGACTGAAAAAAGGCGGCACGGGCAATAAGCAAGCATTAAGCTACGGCCCAGGCAATAAACTGCTCGCCATTAACCAAAAATCCCTAAAATACAATAAAGCAGGCAGCGCCGAACTTATTCCCTCGGATATTGGCATAAAGCGCTACGAATACAATGCCGAGCAAAGGCCGGTTAAGTTCTACCTAAACGACAAGCTCACTGCGGAATATGCCTACAATGGCTTTGGTGAGCGAGTTAAAAAGACCAGATAAATCGCATCGATCAAAACAATCAACTCAATAAACAGCAGCAGACCTATCAATACGATAAAGCCGGCCGCCTAACCGCCAGTGAACGATCAGGCGCGCAAAATAAAAGTTGGTCTTACGAGTATGACCAGCTGGGTAATCGACTGAAAAAAGGCGGTACGGGCAATAAGCAAGAATTAAGCTACGGCCCAGGCAATAAACTGCTCGCCATTAACCAAAAAGCTCTAAAATACAATAAAGCGGGCAGCGCCGAAGTTATTCCCTCGGATATTGGAATAAAGCGCTAC
>JAOXRV010000779.1 GCA_025800435.1 Cellvibrionaceae bacterium
AATTCACTCAGGGTGTCGGTCACACCGATTAGGGTTTCGGCCTTGTGGTCGGCCAGGTATACCAGCATTGGCCAGATGGAACAGCCCACATCCACATATTCCAAGGTAACCAGCTCGTTAACCGCGTAGTTGATGGTGTCCTGGTTGCGGAACAAGTTGTGCCACTTGGGGAAGCCCTCGTTAATACCCATCATGATTTCGCGGGTGCGCACATTCAGGCCGCGCACATCTTCCACCCCTGGGGTCTGGCGCAGGCGCCATTCCAGATTATTAGCCAGGCTTAAGCCCTCTTGGTCGACACAGCCATCGGCGGGGGTTTTTACAATTACCGCGAACACATCAGTACTGACCGAGTAGTTCTCGATCATAAAAGCCACATCTTTGTTGTAGCGCGAATCTGGGCGCAGCTCGGGAGCCCCTGGGTCTAGATCACCAATTTTCAGATCTTGGGCCACATACAAACCAAAGGCCGCCAAAATAAGCGAAACGATAATGGCCGCTTTGGCGGGGCCGCGTTCGGTAAACAGCAGCAAAAAGCGCCATACGGAGTGCATCTCGTGCATCAGCTTGGGGCTGGTCTGGGCGCGTACACAGGCCTTATCGCCGATACCCAAGTACGAGAAAATAATGGGTACTAAGATCAGGTTGGTGAAAATCAGTACCAGCACACCGATACTGGCGGTAATGGCCAGATCTTGAATTACCGGAATCTGAATAATCATCAGCACCGCAAAGCCGACACCATCGGACAGCAAGGCGGTAACACCGGCCAAGAATAAGGCGCGAAAGGTGTAGCGCGCGGCCACATAGGGGTGACAGCCCCGACCCACATCGCGGATTACACCGTTAAGCTTTTGGGCACCGTGGCTTACGCCAATGGCGAAGACCAAAAATGGTACCAGAATCGAGAAGGGGTCCAGCTCAAAATCCAAGG
>JAOXRV010000786.1 GCA_025800435.1 Cellvibrionaceae bacterium
GTCAGTATCGGTACCGCCGAACTCAATCAAGATGATAGTGGCGACAGCTTATTTGAACGGGCCGATGGCGCCCTGTATAAAGCCAAACAGCAGGGCCGCAACCAGGTTATCAGTTACGATTTGGTCGATGATGCACAGCATTCTTTGCTGGAGATCTAGCGCCTCAAAAGCAAGCGAAGACTAGGGTACCACCGAGTTCTTCAGAGGCACCCTAGCGCGCTACTGACAATCAAAAAAAATATCTTGCTGAGATTTATCAGCAAGATCCCCCCAAAAAAGTTAAAAGCTCAACTCAAGCCATCACATTGGCTTCTTTTTCCGACTTGTCAATTGGCACTTTTATCTAAGTGACTATAACCCTGGCTATGCCAAAATCCCCCTCTAGATAAGCCGTTAACAATTGTCACCAACTATAGCTGTAGCCGAGCGCACAACACAATGGACGAGCACTCCCAAAAAATTGTCAACATCGCCACTGCCCGTATGAAAACGGGCGAAGCCCGAAAAGAGCCGCGCCTGGAAATGGCGAAAAAAATCAGCTTTATCACTGCCGCTGGGCTACTGCTTGCCTGGGGTATTTATTCCTACGAGCCAGATATTACCGAGCCTTACTTAAACGCAGCCGAACCTAAGACCAGTTATTTAAACAATGGCCAAGCCGTGGTTACTATCAAACAAGACAGCCAGGGTCACTATCTGTTTATCGGTGAAATAAATGGTAAAAAGGTGAAATTTTTGCTCGATACCGGCGCAACACTGGTCGCAGTACCCCCAGGCGTGGCACGCTATTTAGGGCTACCATTTGGCCAAAGCGTCAAATCTCACACCGCCAATGGGGAGTCCATATCTTATTTATCGAGAGCCAGGCAAATTAAAGTGGGCGGCATAACACTGAATAATATCGAGGCCTCGATTGCCACCGGGTTTGAAGGGGACACCATATTATTAGGCATGTCGTTTTTGAAAAACCTATCGGTCAAGCAAGAGGCCGGAAAAATGTACTTAAGCAGAAAGACTCTTAGCCAAGAACAGAGCAAGTAAAAAAAGATTTGCCATTACCAGCCGAAAGACCTCTGTACTATTAATGAGAACCTGAACCACAAAATAAAAATGATTTACTCTCTATTAAAAAGCTCAGCATTTGGCTTTGCCGTCACAGCAATAGTGACATTACAGCTACACAACCATTATAAGCCTCAGAACGGGCCATATAAAAATGCAAAAACAACTTCAAACATGTCAAGGAAACCCAGTTAAACCTGCAAGACTATTACATGGGCTTAAAGACTGGCCAATATTACTCCTATGTGGTGTATGCCCTGGATAAAGATAACAACTTAGTCTCTGAAACCATCCGAAGCTTTGAGATCTACGACTTCAAGTATCCGGGGCAAATAGAGCGGGCACTAAAAATGAGAACAACACATAAAGCGAAGAAATCAGGGCAAAAATTAACCTATGCATCAATATGCTTCATTATTTTCACCAGCATACAGGGTTGCGCACTGAGCAGTGAAACCAAGCTATCACCCGCTTCACATCACATTAAATGCAGTGGTGACACAGGGGCCTACCCAAACTCAAGCATTGTATCGGAATGGACTGCTGCACATTATTTTATTTATCCAATTTGGTTCAGTAGAAAAAACAATGACTCTGAGCACCTAAGCCTAAGAATCACATTTAAAACCAAAGATCACCCTCACGAACTGAACCCTAAATATATCTATGTAGAAGACATCAAATCAAAACAGCAATACCCAGCACAAAGCATCGAAATCATTAACCAAGGCAAGCTTCAAGGCTTTAACCACTATGTATATAAAATGAATTTTTCCATCAAAAACCATGAAATAAATGAGTTTGAGTTAAACATTGAGCAAGATATTTTCGGCTGCAATATTAAGCCCATCCATTACCATAAAAACACCAATACAGAGTATAAAAATAGAATGCCCCGCACGGGAAAGTGAAAAAAATTATTAATAGCGGGCGACATCACCCTGATTAACATCGAGGCCTGGGACACCTCTGAATCACTCGATGATGCAGAGCTGGCTCCTAAGGCGTACAATTGCAAGGCACGCCGCGCAGTGAATACCGGCTGCCTTTATAAGCGACCGGGCGCTGCATCAGTTTTTATTATTAAAATGATGGGGCCGCCTGCCCTTGCCGGCACGCAGGCGTTTTTGGTGGCGTTGCTGGTAGGCCTTTTCACCTTTGCTTTGGTTTAGGCGCAAGGTGGCTTCCAGGCCCGCGGTTTGGGCCAGTTCGGAAACCTCGCCATCGTCGAGTTCGATCCACTGCCCTACCCGCACATGGGAGGGAATAAAGATATTGCCAAAGCGTACCCGCTTCAGGCGCGAAACATTTACGCCTTGGGATTCCCACAGGCGGCGCACTTCGCGGTTGCGCCCTTCCATCACCACACAGTAGAACCAGCGATTTTTACCTTCGCCTGGGCCGTCGACAATATCGGTAAACTTGGCCGGGCCATCATCGAGCATAATGCCCTCGCGCAGGCGCTGTTTCATATCCTCATCGACTTGGCCCTGGATACGCACTAGGTATTCGCGGTCGATTACCGAGGAGGGATGCATAAGTTTATTGGCCAAATCGCCATCGTCGGTAAACAACAACAAACCGCTGGTATTAAAATCGAGGCGGCCAACAGAGATCCAGCGGCCACTTTTTAATTTGGGTAAACGCTCGTAAACCGTGCGGCGCCCTTCGGGGTCTTTGCGCGAGCAGATTTCCCCTTCGGGTTTGTTGTACAGCAACACACGGGGACGTTCACGCTGGGCCTTATCGACACTGACTCGGCGACCGTCGAAGCTGACGCGGTCGTCCGGCCCGGCGCGATCGCCGAGCTTGGCCTCTTCACCGTTGAGACGCACACGCCCCTCGGCGATGGCGCGCTCCATTTCCCGGCGCGAGCCGAAACCGGCGCGAGCCAATATTTTTTGCAGTTTTTCGTCTACTGGGGCGCTGGGTTGTTGCTCGCCTTTCTTCACTGGGACTCCTGCCGGGCGTTGGCTTCGGCTTCTTCTTTTTCTAGGGCCGCCTCGGCAGCCATTTCTGCCTCTTCGGCGGCGATAGCAGCGGCCAGTTCAGCCTCGTCATCGATGCTGGGGCCTTGATTAAGTGCTTCGGCTGGATCTTCAGCGTCTGCTTCTACTGTTTTAATATTATGTTCGGCTTCGGCTTCGGCTTCGGCTTCGGCTTCGGCTTCGGCTTCGGCTTCCAGTGTGTCGTCAGCTTCAGATTCCGCCAGGTTTTCTTCACTTTCTGCTGCCGCTTCGGCTTCTGCCTCTGGGTCAATCGGCAAATCTTTGGGCGCGGGAATCATATCTTCCGCCAGATCCAGCTCTGGGTTCATTTTTTCCAGATCGGCAATTTCACTCAAGCTTGGCAGTTGCTCAAGACTGGCCAAATTAAAGTAGTCCAAAAACTGCTTGGTGGTGGCGTACAGGGCCGGGCGGCCAGGCACATCGCGGTGGCCAACCACTTTTACCCACTCGCGCTCGGTCAGGGTTTTAACAATATGAGAGCTTACCGCCACGCCGCGAATCTCTTCAATATCGCCCCGGGTAATGGGCTGGCGGTAGGCTATTAGGGCCAGGGTTTCCAGCAGTGCACGGGAGTATTTCTGGGGCTTTTCTTCCCACAGGCGATTGACCCAGGGGGCGGTTTCGGCAATTACCCCAAAGCGCCAACCAGTGCCCACCTCGGCCAACTCATAGCCTCGGCCTTTGCAATCGGCTTGAATATCTTCGAGGATCGCGCCAATGTCTTCCTTGCTCGGCAGCTCTTCTGTTTGTTCTGGGTCTTCGGTCACAAACAGTTCTTGTAAGCGCTTAACCGTTAAGGGCTGGCCCGCTGCCAGTAGAGCCCCTTCAATAATTCTGCGCAGTAATTGTTGGTCTTTCATCGGTAATCCCACATACCCTATTCTTGACTTGCCATCTCAGACCGGGCCTTCA
>JAOXRV010000806.1 GCA_025800435.1 Cellvibrionaceae bacterium
CGGTACGTCCACCTCCATCACCTTGACCTTGACGATATCGCCGGCTTTTACCACTTCGCGTGGGTCTTTGACAAAGGTATTGGACAGGGCCGAGATATGCACCAGGCCGTCTTGGTGCACGCCGACATCCACAAAGGCGCCAAAGTTGGTTACGTTGGTGACGGTGCCCTCCAAAATCATCGCCGGCTCCAGGTCGTTAATGGTTTCAACACCATCTTGGAACTGGGCGGTTTTAAATTCCGGGCGGGGGTCGCGGCCGGGTTTGTCCAACTCGCTGATAATGTCGGTTACTGTGGGCAGGCCGAATTTGTCCGAGGTGTAATCGGCCGCATTGAGGCCGCGTAAAAAGCCCGAGTCGCCCATCAAGTTGCTCAACGGGCGCTTGTTGCGCTCGGCAATGGCCTCCACGACGGCGTAAGATTCCGGGTGTACCGCCGAGGCATCCAGCGGGTTATCGCCGCCGGCTACGCGCAAAAAGCCCGCCGCCTGCTCAAAGGTTTTCTCACCCAGGCGGCTCACTTCTTTTAAGGCCTCGCGGCTGCTAAAGGCGCCGTTGCGATCGCGAAACTCGACAATATTATTGGCGATGGTGCCGTTTAGGCCAGATACCGCCGCCAGCAGTGGCGCCGAGGCGGTGTTTACTTCTACCCCCACGGCGTTTACACAGTCTTCCACCACCGCATCGAGAGAGCGCGCCAGTTGTACCTGGCTGACATCGTGCTGGTACTGGCCCACGCCGATGGATTTGGGCTCAATTTTCACCAGCTCCGCCAGTGGGTCTTGCAGGCGGCGGGCGATGGAGATGGCGCCGCGAATGGTTACATCCAGGTCGGGGAATTCTTTGGCGGCGGTTTCCGAGGCCGAGTAAACCGAGGCCCCGGCTTCGTTAACCATAACCTTTTGGGCTTTGATGTCCTTGTGCGCTTTTAATACATCGCCAACAAATTTATCGGTCTCGCGCGAGGCGGTGCCATTGCCGATGGCAATCAAGCCCACATCGTGTTTTTTGCACAGGGCCACAATAACCGCTTCGGCCTCGCGCACTTTATTTTGTGGTGGGGTGGGGAAGATGGCGCCGTGGTCGACCACCTTGCCGGTGGCATCGACAACCGCCACTTTAACACCGGTGCGCAGGCCCGGGTCTAGGCCGATGGTGGCCTTTTGCCCGGCCGGGGCGGCCAGCAGCAAGTCTTTTAGGTTGCTGGCAAATACCTTGATCGCTTCTTCTTCGGCGCGCTCGCGAATCTCGCCAAGCAAGTCGGTCTCCAGGTGGGTCAGCAGTTTCACTCGCCAGGTCCAGCGCACCACTTCGCTCAGCCATTTATCGGCGGGGCGGTCTTGGTTTTTTACATCCCAATGGTCGGCCACCATGGCCTCACAGGGGTGGGCGGCAGTTTTATCGTCCGGGTCGCCGACCGTAATGGCCAGGCTCAATATACTCTCGTTGCGGCCGCGCAACATGGCCAGGGCCCGGTGCGAGGGCACTTTACCCAATGGCTCATCGTGTTCAAAATAGTCCGAGAATTTGGCCCCTTCGGCCTCTTTGCCGTCCATTACCCGGGCCGATAAATTGGCCTCGTCTTTAAGGAACTGGCGCAGTTTGCCCAATAGCTCGGCATCTTCGCTAAAGCGCTCCATCAAAATATACTTGGCGCCATCGAGGGCGGCCTTGATGTCGGTGATCTTTTTGCCTTCTTCGCTGTCGCCGTTGAGGTATTGCTGGGCCTCTTGTTCGGGGGCCAGCATGGGGTTGGCCAGCAGTGCGTCGGCCAGTGGCTCTAGCCCCGCCTCTTTGGCGATCTGGCCCTTGGTGCGGCGCTTGGGTTTATAGGGCAGGTAGAGGTCTTCCAGGCGGTTTTTGGTATCGGCCTGGTTAATTTGGGCTTGCAGTTCTGGGGTCAGCTTGTCCTGCTCGCCAATGCTTTTGAGAATGGCGCTGCGGCGCTCTTCCAGCTCGCGTAAATAGCGCAGCCGTTCTTCCAGGGTGCGCAGTTGGCCATCGTCCAGGCCGCCGGTAACTTCTTTGCGGTAGCGGGAGATAAAGGGAACGGTGGCGCCTTCGTCCAGCAGGCCCACGGCCGCTTCCACTTGGCGGGCATCAACCGTCAATTCTTCGGCGATGCGAGCATTAATACTGATCATTGCAAGGTCTGTCTCTGTTGCTAAATTCCATAACTACCTGGGGCCTTGTTGTCGAGCCAAGTGGTGGGTATTCATTCTGGGGGACGCACGAGTACATCCATGTAGCTCTCGTCCGGCATCCATGCCTCCCAAGCCCCCAGAACGAATACCCGCCACTTGGCTCTGCACTGGGGCGTTGTAAAGCTGGCCTTAGGTAAGGTGGGGCATTATGCGTGATTGTGGGGGGCTGCAACAGCCTTGTATTTAGTTGGGGTTTGTGGCTGTTTGCCGCAGTAATGTGGTGGCACAGTGGCCCCACTGTGAAGAAGGGTAAAACTAAAACGTTTTAGTACAGGGCGGGTTAAACTTTAGCCCCAAGTGGCGCTATATTTGGCAGTTAAAATTAGTTCTCGGCGCCTATTGACCTCACCTACAATATTGAGTGCTTATAAAGAGGAATCACGGTGCAGCAACAAGCTTCTTCCCGGCGGGGATTATTTTTAACGCTTATTATTCTGCTGGTGGGTGCGGCTGCTATCGTTGCGGTGGCCACCCTAAAGCCCAAGCCTGCGCCAAAGCCCAAAGAGGATATCAAGCCGCCGCAGGTGAAGGTGGCTCCGGCCGAGCCCGGCGAGCACCGCCTCAGTGTTCACAGCCAGGGCACCGTGGCCCCCCGGCGCGAGATCAATCTGGTGGCCGAGGTCAGTGGTCGCATCACCAAGGTCAGCGAAAAGTTCGTTGCCGGCGGCTTTGTCGAAGCCGGTGAAATTCTGGTTGAGATAGACCCCAGGGATTACCGCTTTGCCCTGGTGCAAGCCGAATCCCAGGTGGCCGAGGCGCGTCAGCGCCTGGCCACCGAGCGCGGCCACGCCCGCCAGAAAAAACGCGAATGGCGCGACCTGGGCAACCAAGAGGCCAATGATCTATTTTTGCGCAAACCTCAAATTGCCGCCGCCGAGGCCGCCCTGGCCGCCGCCGAAGCCAACCGCGATAAGGCCAAGCTGAGTTTGGCCCGCACCCGCATCAGCCTGCCCTTTGCCGGTCGCATCCGCAGTACCAAGGTAGATTTGGGCCAGTTTGTTAACCCCGGTACCCCGGTGGCCCAGGCCTACGATACCTCGGTATTGGAAGTGCGCCTGCCGCTCACCGATGGCGAGGCGGCACTTTTGGATTTGCCTCTGGGCAGTGCCGCCAAGGCCGGCCCCAAGGTGGTATTGCAGGGCCAGGTGGCCGGTGAGATGCAGCAGTGGCTGGGCCAGATTACCCGCACCGAGGCCAGCTTGGATACCCGTTCGCGCCTGTACTACGCGGTGGCTGAGGTAAACGAGCCCTTTGCCGCTGCCAACCCGCTGATGGTGGGCTTGTTTGTGGAGGCCGAGATCGCCGGCCGCCCCTTGGCGAATGTTATCGAGTTGCCGAAAAATGCGCTCTACAAGCGCAAATACCTGTATTGGGTGGATGCGGATAACAAGATCCGACGCGAGCCGGTGCGGGTGATGAAAACCGGCGAGCACAAGGTCTGGGTAAAAGCTGAGTTGCCCCAGGCAGCCCAGGTGGTGTTGGGCGGCCAGCAGTTTTTGGCGCCGGGTAAAGAGGTTGCCCCCGAGTGGGCCGAGGGCCAGAGCAAGGCCGGGCGGGCCAAGCGCATTGCCGATAAGGCCGCGCCCTTAAGTGCCTCCTCCAGTGCCAGCGAAGAGGGTTAAGTTGTGAATCGATTGATTCAGTGGTTTGTCGAAAACCCCATTGCCGCCAATTTGTTAATGCTGCTGATTTTAATCGGCGGTTTGTCCAACCTCAGCGCTTTAGATCGAGAGGTGTTTCCGGCCACTTCACCGGACGCACTGTCGATTCATCTGAGCTACCCCGGCGCCGGCCCCAAGGAAATGGAAGAGCAGGTGGTCAAGCGCATCGAGCAGTCTATCTTCGACCTGGAGGGCATTAAAAAAATTGAGTCCAATGCCAATAATGGCTGGGGTAATGTTATGGTTGAGGTGCAAAACGGTTACGACACCCAGCGCCTGCTCAATAATGTGAAATCTCGGGTCGATGCGATTACCACCTTCCCAAAAGATGTGGAGCGGCCCGAGGTGCGCGAGGCCCAGCGCAAGATCGAGGTACTCAGCATCGGTATCTACGGAGAGGTGGAAGATCAGGCCTTAAAGCGCGCCGGTGAATGGCTGCGCGATGAATTGTCACTGCTGCCCGATGTCACCCTGGTGGAGCTGGATGCGGTGCGGCCCGAGCAAATGTCGATTGAGCTTTCAGAGCAGCAGCTGCGCCGCTACGGTTTAAAGTTTGAAGACGTGGTACGAGCGGTACGCGGTTCTTCCATCAACCTCGGCGCCGGTTCAATTCGCTCTGTCGATGGCGATCTGCAGGTGCAGACACGAGCCCAGGCTTATACCGTGGCCGACTTTGAAAAAATTGTGATCACAAGTCGCGCCGACGGTTCGGAGTTAACCATCGGCGATGTGGCCGAGGTCAATGAAACCCTGGAAGAGTGGAATCTTATCGCCCGCTTAAATGGCCGCAAAGCCATTTACCTGGAGGTGTACGCCACCGAAAACCCGGATGTGGTGGCCACCGCCGAGGCGGTGCGCGAATTTATGCAAAGCGTCGACCAGCAATTGCCACCGGGGGTGCACGCGACTATTTGGCGCGATTGGTCGGTGTTGTTTGAGGGCCGCTTAAACCTACTGTTAAAAAATGCCGCTTCGGGTTTGGTGTTGGTGTTTGTGGTGCTGATGTTGTTTTTGCGCCCGGCTCTGGCTACTTGGGTAACCATCGGAATTGCGGTGGCTTTTATTGGCGCCGTGTGGTTTTTGCCCGCCGCTGGGGTCAGCCTAAATATGCTGTCGCTGTTTGCATTTTTGTTGGTGCTGGGAATTGTAGTGGACGATGCGATTATCGTTGGCGAGAGTATCTACTCGCGCCAGCAAGCGGGTATGATGGGTAACTCAGCAGCGGCCACCGGTGCCAAAATGGTAAGCAAGCCGGTGTTTTTTGCGGTGATTTCGACCATTATATTTTTTGCCCCGATGTTGTTTATCCCTGGCCCCTTAGGCGAGATTAGCTACAGTATTCCAGTGGTGGTGATCTTATGTCTAGGCTTTTCGCTGATCGAATCGATGCTGATTCTGCCGTCGCATCTGTCCCACTTAAAACCCGAAACCGAAAGCCGCTTTGCCTTGTTGCGCAGCTTTCAGCGCTGGCGTAAGGGGGTGGCTAAAGGCTTGGATCATGTCGGCGACCGCTACTATCGTCGCAGCTTAATAAAGATGCTGCAGTTTAACGGCGCCACAGTGGCCATATTTGTGGTGGCTTTTGGCTTGTCGGTGGCGGCCTATACCGGCGGT
>JAOXRV010000812.1 GCA_025800435.1 Cellvibrionaceae bacterium
ATCGAAGCCCTGCCGGTGGTCGAAACCAGCAAAGACCTGGCCTATGTAACCGATGCGGTCAGCATGATTCGGCGCGAGCTTAACGGCCGGGTGCCGCTGATTGGTTTTACCGGCAGCCCCTGGACTCTGGCCACCTATATGGTCGAGGGCGGCTCCAGTAAGGATTACCGCCGTACCAAGGCGATGATGTACGACCAGCCCGAGCTGTTCAAGCTGCTGATCGACAAGCTGGTTGCCTCGATTACCGATTACCTCAATGCCCAGATTCGGGCCGGTGCCCAGGCGGTGCAAATCTTTGATTCCTGGGGTGGGGCGCTGTCTCACAGCGCCTATCTGCAATACTCCCTAAAGCCTATGCAGCGCATTATCGAGGGCTTGATCAAAGAGCACGATGGCCGCCAGGTGCCGGTCATTATGTTTACCAAGGGTGGCGGCCTGTGGTTGGAGGCCATGGCCGATTCCGGCGCCCAGGCGCTGGGCCTGGATTGGACCTGTGATATAGCCCAGGCCAAGGCGCGGGTGGGCGATAAGGTGGCTTTGCAGGGCAATATGGACCCCAGCATCCTATACGCCTCGCCCGAGCGCATCCGCGCCGAGGTGGCCAGTATCTTGGCGGCGTTTGGCACAGGAAATGGCCATATTTTCAATTTGGGGCACGGTATTACCCCAGAAGTAGACCCAGAGCACGCTGGTGCCATGATTTCGGCCGTTCACGAGCTATCTGCTGACTACCACTAATTGCTTGCTTAGACTAAAATGCGAGCAAAGCCCGGTTTAATTGCGCCGGGCTTTGTGGGCGGCCTCATCAGGAGAAGGCAGTGGGCGTGAAACAGGTTAAGGTAGCGGTTAACGATCTCGCACTGGGTATGTTTATATCCGGCCTTGATCGCCCCTGGACCCAAACCCCGTTTCCGCTGCAGGGCTTCTACCTGCGCGACCTGTCCGAGGTCAACCAGCTCAAGCACTACTGCAGCTATGTCTATATCGATGTGCAAAAGGGCAAGGCCCCCATCGGTGCGCGCCAAAGTAGCTGGCCGCCCGCTGAGCTGAGCAGAAAAGACACCCCGACCCGGGCCCCCAGCCTGCAGCCGGTGGATGTCAAAGTGTCGCCGATCAAGGTGCGCCACAATGTCTATAGCCACCACCAGCCGCTGCAAAAAGAGATCGACGGTGCGCGCCAGCTGCACAGCCGGGTCAATCGTGCGATTCTGGAGATAGACCAGCAGGTCAGCCGCGAGGGCACTATAGCCCTGCCCGCCGCGCGCAAGATGGCCGGTGAAATGGTCGACAGCGTGCTGCGCAACCCCGATGCCTTGAGCTGGCTGACCCGGGTGCGCGAAAAAGACGAACACACCTACAGCCACTCCATACGCTGTGCAATTTGGGCGATACTGTTTGGCCGCCATATCGGTCTGCCCAAAAAAGACTTGGATGTGTTGGCCCTGGGTGTTCTGCTAAAAGATATTGGCAAAACCAAATTATCCACTGCGCTACTGCGCAAAGACCCCCGCGACGAGGCCGAGGAAGCCGAGTATGAGACCTTTGTTGAGCTGGGGGTAGAGATGCTGCGCAACAGCGGCCAGGTCGAGCCCAGGGTAATTTCGGTGGTGAACACCCACTGCGAGCGCCTAAACGGCAGCGGCTTCCCCCAGCATTTGCGCGGCGACAAGATTCCGGTACTGGGCAAAATCGCGGGCCTGGTCAGTTACTACGATGAGATTACCAACCCCCGCTATCAGGCTAAGGCCCTGTCGCCCTCCAAGGCGGTGGCGCGGCTGTATGAGCTGCGCAATATTGCCTTTCAAGAAGATTTAACGGTGGAGTTTATTCGCGCCATTGGCCTTTATCCCACCGGCACCCTGGTAGAGCTAAACAGCGGTGAAGTGGCTGTGGTGGTGGAGCAGAATTTTGAGCGGCGCCTTAAGCCCAAGGTAATGATGGTATTGGGCAAAGATAAAAAGCCTTTGGCCAAGCGCTGGGTATTGGATTTGGCCCATAAAGATATGCGCCTGCAAAAGCAGATCGACAAGGGCAAAAAGCGCCACCAGGATATTACCAAGATCGAGATCAGCAACGATTTAGAGCCCAGTCGCTTTGAAATTAATATTGCCCAGGTGCGAGACGATTACCTCAACACCGTGGGCAAAAACGGCCTCTGGGGCCGGATTAAGTCATCTCTACTTGCTTGAGTTATTCAGAGCTGCCCTAGGGCAGCTCTGAATAACTCGATGACGCTCAGGCCTTGAGGTAAAGGCGTTAGCAAGGCGCTCGCTCGAAGGCATGCTGGGCGCACGTCGAGAGTGAGCAACGCAGCTAGCGCCTTTGCCTCAAGGCCCCGCAGGGCGGGCCCTAAAGCGCACATCTGCAGCGCCCGGCTGCTTGTAAAGGCGGTCGGCATTCACTGCGCAGCGCGCCTTGCAGCTGTACGTTTTAGGGTCCCGCTGAGCATCATCGAGTTATTCAGAGCTGCCCTAGTAACTCGCCCATTTTAGTGGGGCTGCCCGCTTGATATTGCTCGCCCCAGCTGGCCGCGTCTTTGGGCAGCAGCATCACCACCGTTGACCCCAGCTTAAAGCGCCCCATCTCCTCACCCTTGGCCAGCTCGATATCGGTCTGTGGGTTTTGGTAATCGGTGCTGACTACCTGGCGCAGTTGCGGCGCAATTTGCCCGGCCCACACGGTTTCGATGCTGGCGACTACCATAGCGCCCACTAGCACCAGCGCCATGGGGCCGGCTTCGGTATCAAAAATACAGGCGACCCGCTCGTTGCGCGCAAATAGGCGCGGCACATTATCGGCGGTGGTTTCGTTTACCGAAAATAAATCGCCGGGAATATGCACCATGCGCCGCAGCTTGCCGGCCAGGGGCATATGCACCCGGTGATAATCCCGCGGTGAGAGGTAAATAGTGGCAAATAAACCGTCGTTAAACTCCGCTGCCAATTCGTTATCGCCGCCGAGTAATTCAATACTGCTAAAGCTCTGGCCCTTGGCCTGAAAAATACGCCCGTGTTGAATATTGCCAAGCTGGCTAATGGCGCCATCGGCGGGACAGACAACGCCGCCGGGGTGGCTGTCGATGGGGCGCGCACCGTCTTTTAATGGGCGGGTAAAAAATTCGTTAAAGCTGGTGTAGGCCAGCGGGTCCTCCTGCTCGGCCTCGCTCATGTCGATATCGAAGCGCTCTACAAACCAGCGGGTAAAGGGGTTTTTAATCCACTCGGTTTGGCTGTTGGCCAACTTGCCCAATAAACGCGACAGCAGGTGTTGGGGCACCAGGTATTGGAAAATAATAAATAGCTTATCCATAGTGCTTAGCCTTAAACATCGGATTCAATCGGAGTGTCTTCGCTGTTGCCCCACTCGGACCAGGAGCCGGGGTAAGCGCGAATATCGTAGTGTAGGGCCTTGCCAATTAAATAACTCAGGCCCGAGCGGTGGTGGGTTTGGCAGTGGGTAATAATAGGCACACTGCCGTCTATGCCCAACTGCTTTAAATAGTCCTGGGCGTCACGGCGTATTTTTAAGTGTCGCTGACGATCCATAAAGTCGAGCCAGTTGCCGCTGATGGCACCGGGTATACGCCCGCCCCGGCTGGAGACCACTTTGCTACCGGCGTGTTCCTCCGGGCTGCGGGCATCCCATATCTGTATGCTGCCGGGGGCGCCCAGTAAAAATAAAATTTCTTCTTTATCGACACTGGGCGCGAGATTGATATGAACCTCAAACTCGCTGCCCTGGGCGGCGGTTTCTTCTCCAGCGCGTATTTCACCGCCGGCCGCCTTCCAGGCGGGCAGGCCGCCATCGAGATAGCTGTAGCGGTTAAAGCCTATGCTGTCGAGCAGCCAGATAAAACGCCCGGCCCAGCCGCCGCCTTCATCGTCGTAGACCACCAAGTGGCTGTCGGCGCGCAGGCCCAGTTTGGCGACAATGGCCTGTAGCTGGGCCAGTTCGGGCAGCAGGCCCGGCGGTTGGCCGCCGCGAGTGGTGGCTTTGGGCTCGATATGAATAGCGCCGGGAATATGGCCCTCGGCATAGCTTTGGCTATCGCACAGGTCGACAATAATCAGCTCGGCCGGGCGCGCCTCATTGACAAAGTCTTCGGGCTCAATAATCAGGGGCAGCATTGGGGGCTGGGGTAGGGACATAGTACATCCTTAAGGCAGTTAATAGCCCCTATTGTATGCGAAGTTATGGCTTAGCACACTAGCTGGTAGCAGTGCTGCGGGCGCCCAGTTGGCACAGCAAAGCCTTGTGGAAGGCCTCGCCAAACTGGGTAAACAGTTGCATACGCTGTGCGTTTAATTCTTCGTTTTCGGCAATCACCAACAGTGCCGCCGGTTTGGTTTTTACCATTATCGATTGCAGCCCCAAAAACTGATGTTCGCTGAAACAGTCGCGCAGGGCCTTGGGCAGGCGCTCTTCACTTGCCGCCAGCTGCACTGACCCCGCCTCGTGAAACAGTTTTTGCATGGGCCAAATAAAATCTTTTTGTTGGAGTTGCAGTGGCGCTTCGTAGTTGCGCAAGCCAAAACTGTGGCGGCATTTTAGTTGGCCCTGGCTGCAAATTAAAATCATAGCGGCCTGTGGTTTTAGGCCCAGCTCAATACTGTGTTTGGTAAAGGCCAGCAGGGTGGCAATGCTGGCAAAGGCCTGGGGCGAGTGCAGTCTGGCCAGTCGTTCTTTAAATAGTTCCATGGTGTCCTCGGGGGTAGCTGCGGCTGGGTCGTCACTTGCTGTTACTTGGGTGGGGGTTCTGGCCTGGCCCGGGCGCGGCAACCACTGCGGCAATTGCCAATGGCACAGCTGCCATCGAGCAGGGTGTAAACTGGTTTCCAGGGCCGGGTGCCAGGGCATTTGTAGGCGCGCCCGGCTCAACTGGCGGTGCAAAAAGTGCGCCGGCAGGGCGCTAAAGCCGGCTGCTAATTCGAGCGCCTCGGGCTCCTGCAGCCACTGTTGGGCAACCAACTGGTGGCAGGCCAGTATCAGCAGCAATGGCGATTCGGTCGGCGCTATTTTTTCCCCTGCGGCGAGCCGTTGGGCATTGCTCCTGGCTTGTTTGCAGGCCTGTTGCCACTCGGGGCTGTCGACCAATCGCCAGACATCGCGGCAGCCGTGGGAGATTAAAACTTGTTGGCTATAGGGAATGGTAAAATTGCTGAGCTGGCAGCCCATTAGCATATTTTGGGCGCGCTCTGCTGGCTGGCCGTGGCCCAGCAATACCTGTAGCTGCCACAAAATATCGGGCTTGGCGATACCCAGGCCAATTTGCGGCAGGCGCAAAAACAAGCAGCAAAAGCTGTAGCGCTGATACCAGTCGAGCTTTAATAGCTGACACAGTTGAAAAAATAATTGCCGGGCGAGGCCGGTATCGATAATTTCTCGGCTCAGGCAATAGCCGTGATCTTGTAGCTGCAGCTGGCTGAGTTCATCGGCGCTGGCGGCGATTTTGCCCACCTGTTTGTGGCCCAGTAAACTAATACACTGTTCAATGCCGCCGGGCCATTTATCGCGCTCGCGTATAATCGTGTTGGCGCGCCGGCTTAATAGCCAGCACAATAGTGGATCACGCAGGCAAATGGTTGTGAGCTTTTGGGTGCTGCATGTGGGGTCTTGCAGCGCCTGTTTAACCGCTTGTTTACTACCGGGTAATACCCGCCAATTCAGTTCGCCCAGTACTTTCAGCCAGTGCCGAAAGCCAGCAGCTTGGGGTTTGATGGCGAGGTGTTCCCGGGGAAACCTCTGCGACATTAGCCCTACGTTTCATCAAAACTATTCATAATATGATAGTAGGAATTTACCCTTTCGCTGCTTATCCGACCAGAGTCCGAGGCGTCGCGCAGGGCGCAGCCGGGTTCGCGCTGGTGCTGGCAGTCGCGAAAGCGGCACTGGCCCAGCAGCGGTTGCATTTCTTTAAAGCCGCTCATCAATTCACTCTGGTCTAAGGGCCACAGGCCAAACTCGCGGATACCGGGCGAGTCAATTAAATGGCCGCCGCCGGGAAAGTGAAATAGCTGGGCGGTGGTGGTGGTGTGAGTGCCTTTCTGGCGCGCCTCAGACAGTGCTCCAACCCGCAGTTCCAGGCCTGGAATTAGGCTGTTAATTAAGGAAGACTTGCCCACCCCGGATTGGCCCACAAACACACTGGTGCCGCTGGCGAGTTTGTCGGTTAACGCGTTAATGCCCTCGCCAGTGCTGGCCGATACTGCCAGGGTCTGATAGTCGATGGATTGATATAACTGGCGCAGGTGTTCGATCTTGGCGGCCGCGGCAGCGTGTTTGGTCTCGCTCAGCTGGTCGCACTTATTTATCAGAATCAGTGGCTCAAAGTGCAATAGCTCGGCCACCACCAAGTAGCGGTCGATCAAATTGCCAAAGGCCTCGGGATAGGGGGCGATAACAATGACTAAGCGATCGATATTGGCGGCAATGGTTTTAATTTTGCCGTGGCTGTCGGGACGGCTCAGCTCGCTTTGGCGCGGCAGTACCGCCTCGATCACGCCGAGGCTTTGGCCTGCCCGCCACACCACCCGATCACCGGTCACTATCGAGCCAAGATTGGCGCGCAGGTGGCAGCGCTGGCTCTGCTGCTCGCCATCGGCCCCTGCTTCCAGCGCTTCGACTTCAACCTGGCCGCCGTAGTGGGCGATAACCAAGCCCTGTTGCTCTGGCCCCAGGGCATCGGCATCGAGCTGCTGCAGCTCGCGCGCCCGTTTCTTGCTGGCGCGTTCGGCGCGTTCGGCCTGAATCTTTTCAATGCGCCAGGCCTGACGGCGGCTGAGTTTACGTTTAGACATAGCGTCCTAGAATTAATATTAGTCAGATGGCAATGGTGCCAGTACAATGCCCTGGCAACAAGGGTGGGGTCAGTTTTTAGCACCCGCTCAGAGTTTAATGAGGAACGTTCATGGCAGTGGCACAAAGCAATTTAATCTGGATCGATCTAGAAATGACCGGCTTGGTTCCCGAGCAGGACGTTATTATTGAGATCGCTACCATCGTCACTGATGCAGACCTCAATATCCTGGCCGAGGGCCCGGTACAAGCCATTAGCCAGAGCGCTGCGCGTATGGATGCCATGGATGACTGGAACACCCGTCAACACGGTAACTCTGGCTTGACCGAGCGAGTACTGGCCAGCCAGGTCAGCGCCGCCCAGGCCGAGCGCGTCACTATCGACTTTTTGGCTCAGTGGGTGCCGGCTGGTGTGTCGCCCATGTGCGGCAACTCGATCTGCCAGGATCGCCGCTTTTTAGCCCGCTATATGCCCGAGCTGGAGGCCTTCTTCCACTACCGCAATCTCGACGTCAGCACCATTAAGGAGCTGGCCAAGCGCTGGCGCCCCGAGGTACTCAACGGCTTTAAAAAATCCGGCGCCCACCTGGCGCTGGACGATATCCGCGATTCCATTGCCGAACTGCAGCACTATCGCGGTTTGTTTATCGACGTTTAAAAAGCCCTATTAGTTAAATAGCTTCTAGATAGCTGGCTTCGACCCCGAGTCTTGAGGTGGGTAAGGGGTTCTGGGGGACGCATAAACCCATCCCTGGGGCTCTCGTCCGCCATCCCTGGCTCCCAAGCCCCCAGAACCCCTTACCCACCACAAGACTCTACAACTAGATGAGTGCTAAGACTGTACAAGCAGAAAGAGTTATTGTTAGTGCTCAGCAGCTAGAGTTTCTGCGAGATGTAAGCTTGAGGGGTAGGGGGTGCTTTCGCAGTGACTAGGCTCCGGATGAACGGGCGCAGCTGCATGGACGCAGCGTTTTGGAACGAAGAAAGTGCCCCCTACCCCTCAAGCTGGGTTTTATCCCCGGAGGTCGGGCCTTTTCCCCGGGCAGCAGTGCGTAGGTATGTGGGCATTTAGCTTTTATCTGGGTTTTTAATCTTGCGTTTGCGTCGTCGTCCCGGTTGCTGTTGGCGCGCTAGTGCCCAGTCGATGTGTTCGGCCACATTGGCATCTACCTCGGGGCGCTTTTGTTGCAGTGCTGCGATTATCTCGGCGCTGGCCTCGGCATTGCCAAGGCCCACGGCCAGGTTGCGTAGCCAGTTGGCATAGCCCATGCGGCGCAGGGGTGAGCCGGCGGTTTTATCTAAAAATTCTCTCTCACTCCAGTTAAATAAATCCAGCAGCTTGCTGTCGTGCAGTTGGTGGCGGGGTAAAAAGTCTTGCTCTTTGGTGTAGTGGGCGTATTTATTCCAGGGGCAGATGGCCTGGCAGTCGTCGCAGCCAAACACCCGGTTGCCGATGGGCTCGCGAAATTCTATGGGGATGGGGCCGTCCAGTTCGATGGTTAAATAGGAGATACAGCGGCGCGCATCCAGTACATAGGGCGCCGCAAAAGCATCGGTGGGGCACACCTGCAAGCAGGCCTGGCAGTCGCCGCACTGATTGGCCTGGGTTTGCTCGGTCAGTGGCAGTTCTAGGTTGGTAAAAATTTCACCCAGAAAAAACCAGCTGCCCGCCTCTCTATCGAGCAGCAAACTGTGTTTGCCAATCCAGCCCAGGCCGGCCTTGGCCGCCAGCTGCCGCTCCATCACCGGGGCGCTGTCGACAAAGGCGCGGGCACCGTGTTCGCGGCCGATAAACTGTTCGATCCTGGTGGCCAGCTGGGCCAGGCGCTTGCGAATCAGCTTGTGGTAGTCGCGGCCGGTAGCGTAGCGGGAGATATAGGCCTTGCTCGAATCTTTGAGCACCTTGATCGGTTCGGTATCCGGCGGCAAATAATTCATCCGCAGGCTGATCACCCGGCGGGTGCCGGGCAGCAGTTCGGCCGGCCGGCTGCGCTTATTGCCGTGTTCGCCCAGCCACTGCATCTGGCCCTGGTAGTCCTTGGCCAGCCAGGCTTTTAAATCGCGCTCTGGCCCGGCCAGGTCGGTATCGCTGATGCCCACTGCGGCAAAGCCCAGCTCGGCCGCCCACTCGGGGATTTGCTCGGCCAACTGTTGTAAGCGCTGTGCTTCGTTCATTAATTCGCTCTACCGGGTATAATTGGGGCTTTGGGGACCACGCCATCAACGGGAGTACTATGTCCAACCATGAGTCCAGCCAAACGCCCTCTAAGCAAGCCCTGCCGCGGGCATTATATACCGCAGACCAAGTAAAAGCCCTGGATCGCTATGCTATCGATGAGCTGGGTGTGCCCGGTATCAAACTGATGAAGCGCGCCGGTCGCGCCGCCTTTGAACGGCTGCTTGAGCGCTGGCCCGAGGTGGAGTCGATCACCGTATTTTGCGGCGGCGGCAATAACGCCGGCGACGGCTATGTGGTGGCGGCGTTGGCCGCGCAAAAGCGCATTGTGGTCAATGTGGTGCAGCTGGCCGCGCCCGAAGGGCTGTCGGCGGATGCCCAGGCGGCCTACCGCTTTGCCCGCCAAGAAGGGGTGATTATGGCGCCGTTTTGTGAACATGGTGCCATCGAGGGCGAGGTGATTGTCGATGGTCTACTGGGCATTGGTGTCGACGGCCCATTGCGCGGTGACTACCCTCTGGCCATCGCTCAGATTAACGCCAGCGGCCGTCCGGTGCTGGCGCTGGATTTGCCCTCCGGCTTGTGTGCCGACAGCGGCCATGTTTATGAGCAGGCGGTGCGGGCCGAGCTGACGGTGAGCTTTATCGGCCTCAAGCGCGGTATGCTGACCGCCCGCGGGCCCCAGTATTGCGGTCAAATTTACTACGCCGATCTGGGCGTGGCCGAGGCCTGCCATAGCCAGCCCGCCCAGGTGCAGCGGATTGAGCTAAACGATTTGCTCGGGCGCTTGCCCGAGCGCGCCGCCGATGCCCACAAGGGCGACTTTGGCCATGTGATGGTGGTCGGCGGCGATATCGGTTATGGCGGTGCGGCGATGCTGGCGGCCGAGGCCGCCGCCCGCTGTGGCGCTGGCCTGGTGACGGTGGCCACCCGTCCCGAGCATGTGCCTGCCATTATCGCCCGCCGCCCCGAAATTATGGCAGTGGGGGTGGATTCCGGTCAGGCACTGGAGCCGCTGCTGGCCCGCGCCAGTGTGCTGGTGGTGGGACCGGGGCTTGGCCGCAGTGCCTGGTCTGAGCAAATTTTACAGCAGGTGGTCAGCGCCAGCGATGGCGCCAATGTGCCCCTGGTAATGGACGCCGATGCGCTGAATTTATTGAGCCAGGGGCGG
Organism: Cellvibrionaceae bacterium; assembly: GCA_025800435.1. Lineage (GTDB taxonomy): Bacteria > Pseudomonadota > Gammaproteobacteria > Pseudomonadales > Cellvibrionaceae > Pseudoteredinibacter. Next base: position 10,143 of record JAOXRV010000812.1, read on the forward strand.
GTGGTCAATGGCAGCCGCCCGCAGTGGTGCTTAACCCCACATCCGGGCGAGGCGGCGCGCTTGCTCGGCTGTGATAACGCGGCGCTGCAGTTGGACCGCTTTAGCGCGGTGCAGCAGTTGCAGCAGCGCTACGGCGGCAGTGTGCTGCTGAAAGGGGCTGGCACCTTGCTGTGCAGCGGCGCCGGCCCCATCGGCCTGGCCAATGTGGGCAACCCCGGTATGGCCAGTGCCGGCATGGGCGATGTGCTCAGCGGTGTTATTGCGGCGCTGTTGGCCCAGGGCATGAGCCCGGCCGATGCCATGGCCCTGGGGGTGTGCTTGCACGGCGGCGCCGGTGATCTGGCCGCGGCCGAGCGCGGTCAGCGCGGCATGTTGGCGGCGGATTTGATTCCCTATTTAGCGGCGCTGTTGGATACGGGTGCATAAGGTGGCAGAGTTTCTTGGGCAACTCGACCGCGAGCTCGATGGCGAGCCGGCCATGCTCGCATTTGGCGAGCAATTGGGGCGGGCACTGTTACCCCGGTTGGGGCAGGGCTTGGTAATTTACTTAGAGGGCGACCTGGGTGCCGGCAAAACCACCTTGAGCCGGGGCGTGTTGCGCGGCTGCGGCCACACTGGGCCGGTTAAGAGCCCCACCTATACCTTGGTTGAGCCCTATGACTTGAGTGCGCCGGTTTATCATTTTGATCTGTATCGCCTGGGCGACCCCGAAGAGTTGGAGTATATGGGCATACGCGATTATTTTGTGCCGGGCAGTTTGTGCCTGGTGGAGTGGCCCCAGCGCGGTGCCGGCTTTTTACCCGCAGCCGACCTGCTGGTGGACATTGGTGTGCAGGCGCCCGGCCGAGGTTTGCGTTTACAGGCCTTTAGCCCGGCCGCGCAGGCTGTGTTGCTGGCGCTGTAATTCACTCTGGGCGCTGGTGGAGAAAAGCGGCTATAATTTTGTCCAAAGCTCCGGAGCAGGCAAAATGTTCCGAGCTAGTTGAGACCTGGGGGAACAATGCGGGCATTTTTTTATCGCTTGAATACAGCGCGAGGCAGTCGTGGGCTCAGCCTATTGTTGCTGCTCGCTTCACTGCTGTTGCCCTCTCTTTCCCAGGCCGCCGTTATCGAAGGGGTGCGGGTGTGGCGCGCCCCAGATCACACCCGGGTGGTGTTCGACTTTAACGGCCCCATGCAACACAAGCTGTTCAGCTTGCAAAACCCCGAACGCATAGTGATCGATATCGAAGCGGCCAAAAACCAGTTCGATCTAAGCTCCCTCGATCTCAGCAAAACCCCTATCCAAAGATTGCGCAGCGGTGCGCGCAATAAAAAAGATCTGCGTGTAGTGCTCGATCTCAAGCAGGCGGTGAAACCGCGCAGCTTTCAATTGAAAAAACACGGCGGCAAGCCCGACCGCCTGGTGCTCGACCTATACGATAAAGCGATCACCACCGAAAAACAGATCGAAGTGGTTCAGCCCAATGCCAAGCGCGATATTATTATCGCGGTGGATGCGGGCCACGGTGGTGAAGACCCAGGGGCGATTGGCCCCAAGCGCCTGCGCGAGAAAAACGTGGTGATGGCGATCAGTAAAGAGCTGGCGCGCCAGATCAATAGCGTCAAGGGTTATAAAGCCAAGCTGGTGCGCAGCGGCGATTACTATATCGGCCTGCGCAAACGGCGCAATATCGCCCGAGATATGCGCGCCGATCTATTTGTCTCCATCCATGCCGATGCCTTTAAGCACCCCAGCGCCAGCGGCGCCTCGGTGTTTGCCCTGAGCCGTCGCGGCGCCAGTTCTGAAACCGCGCGGTTTTTGGCGCGCAAAGAGAACGAGGCCGATTTAATCGGTGGTGTGGGCGGCGTTAGCCTGGCCGATAAAGACGATATGTTGGCCGGGGTGCTGGTGGATTTATCCATGAATGCAAGCCTTGAAGCCAGCTTAAAAGTGGGGCAGATGGTACTCGACTCCATGGGTAAGATAGCCAAGCTGCACAAGCGCCGGGTAGAGCAGGCGGGTTTTGCGGTATTAAAATCACCCGATGTGCCCTCAATTTTGGTCGAGACCGGTTTTATCTCTAACCCCAAAGAGGCCCGTCGCCTGGCCACCAGCAGCTACCGCAAGCGTATGGCCAGACAAATTTTTAAGGGTATCGATCGCTATTTTAATAGCCAGCCACCGGTGGGTACTTACCTGGCCTGGAAGAAAAACGGCAGCCGCCCGCAGGGTGATGGGGTGTATATTATCGCCGAGGGTGATACCTTATCGGGCATCGCCCAGCAGCACAGTATCAGTGTGGCGGCGCTGAAAAAAGCCAATAAAATACGCGGCTCCACCATACGTGTGGGCCAGCGATTGACCATTCCGAGTTCTTAAAGTTACATGTCAAAAATTAAACTACTCAGCCCCCGCCTGGCCAACCAAATTGCCGCCGGCGAGGTGGTGGAGCGTCCCGCTTCGGTGATCAAAGAATTGCTGGAAAACAGTCTCGATGCCGGCTCGACCCGAGTCGAGGTCGAGGTGGAAGCCGGTGGCGTAAAGCTGATGCGGGTGCGCGACAACGGCGGCGGCCTGAGTAAAGACGATTTGCCCCTGGCCCTGTCCCGCCACGCCACCAGCAAAATTTACGAGCTGGACGACCTTGAGGCGGTCGGCACCCTGGGCTTTCGCGGCGAGGCCCTGGCCAGTATCAGCTCGGTCTCGCGCTTGAGCCTAAGCAGTAATGCCGCCGAGGCCGGCCAGGCCTGGCAGGTCAGCGCCGAGGGCCGGGATATGGTGGCCGAGGTAAAACCGGCGGCTCACCCACAGGGCACCACGGTGGAAGTGCGCGATTTGTTTTTTAATACCCCGGCCCGGCGCAAATTCTTGCGCACCGAAAAAACCGAGATGAACCGGATTGACGATGTGGTGAAAAAACTCGCCATGTCGCGCTTTGATGTGAGCTTTGTACTGCGCCACAACGGCAAAGCGGTACACAATCTGCCCGCCGCCAAAAACCAACACGAACAGGAGCGACGCCTGGGCCAGATTTGTGGGCCGGCGTTTATGGAAAACGCCATCCACGTGGATATTGAACGCAGCGGTCTGCGTTTGTGGGGCTGGGTGGCACTGCCGAACTTCTCTCGCAGCCAGGCGGATATGCAGCATTTTTACGTTAATGGCCGCGCCATCCGCGATAAGCTGGTGACCCACGCGGTGCGCCAGGCCTACCAGGATGTGCTCTACCACGGCCGCCATCCGGCCTATGTATTGTACCTGGAGTTGGACCCGGCCACGGTGGATGTAAACGTGCACCCGACTAAGCACGAGGTGCGCTTTCGCGATGGCCGCATGGTGCACGACTTTTTGTTTCGCAGCCTGCACCGGGCCCTGGCGGATGTGCGCCCGGCCGATCAGCTAGCCGATGCCAACGGCGAAGTGGCGCCGCCACAATCCTTTATGCAAAACCAGACCGCGCCTGTGGCGGGTGTCAACGCCGGTGAGTTTCGCCAGCAAGAAGCGATGGATTTACGGCCCCAGGCCAGCCCGAGTTTTGGCGGTGGCCAAGGCTTTAGCCCCCAGTACCGGCCCGAGCCGGTAAGCCCTGGCGTTGTGCGCGAGCAGATGCAGGTTTATGGCGAGCTGATGAACAGCGCCCCCGAGCTGTCGGGTGACGAACAGGTGCCGCCGCTGGGTTTTGCCATTGCCCAGCTCAAGGGTATTTTTATTTTGGCCGAGAACAGCCAGGGTATGGTAGTGGTGGATATGCACGCGGCCCACGAGCGGGTGGTGTATGAGCGTATGAAAACCGCTTATCAAGCCGAGGGTATTGCCGCCCAGCCGCTGCTGGTGCCGCAGAGTTTAGCCCTAAGTCAAAAAGAGGCAGACTACGCCGAAGAGTTTATCGACAGCTTTACCGCGCTGGGTTTTGTGCTGGAGCGGGCCGGGCCCGAGACCTTGTTGGTGCGCCAGTTGCCAATGGTGTTAAACAAGGCGGATGTGGATACCCTGGTGCGCGATGTGCTGGCGGATTTAATCGAGTACGGCGACAGCCGCCGGATCAGCGAGCATATCAATGAAATTTTGGCGACCATGGCATGCCACGGCTCGGTGCGCGCCAACCGCAAACTCAGTATTGCCGAAATGAACGCTTTGCTGCGGGATATGGAAGCCACCGAGCGCAGTGGTCAGTGCAATCACGGCCGTCCCACCTGGACCCAGCTCAGCCTTGATGAGCTGGATAAATTATTTATGCGCGGACAGTAGCGTGTTGCTGGGCTTGATGTTTGGCCAGGCGCTGCTGGTGCAAGCGCTTGAGTAGGGCCTGCTGGCTTAGTGGCTTGGCAAACATATAACCCTGGCCGTAGTCGCAGCCATTTTGTTTTAGGAACTCGTGTTGCTCGGGGTTTTCAATGCCCTCGGCCACTACTTTTAGTTGCAGCTTATGGGCCATGGCGATAATCGCCGCTGTAATCTCCATATCGCTCTGGCTGTGGGGAATGTCCATCACAAAAGAGCGATCTACCTTGAGGATATCCACCGGCAGGGTCTTGAGGTAACTCAGCGATGAATAGCCGGTGCCAAAGTCGTCGATCGACAGGGTTACGCCGAGACCGCGCAGTTGTTGCAACAGCTCCGAGCTATCTTCTATATTACCCATCACCATCGACTCGGTAATTTCCAGTTCGAGGTATTCACTGGGCAGGCCCGAGGCGCTCAGGTTTTTTTCTACACTGCGGAAAAAACCTGGGTCGGTAAACTGGCGGGCAGAGATATTGACCGCAATTTTAAAGGGTGGAATTCCCGCTTTTATCCAGCTGCTGAGCAGGCGGCAGCTCTCTTTTAGAACCCATTCGCCCACGGGCACAATTAAACCGGTCTCTTCTAAGGTGTCGATAAACTGATCCGGGTATTGCAGACCCTTGCTGGGGTGTTGCCAGCGAATCAAGGTCTCTACGCCGCAGATTTGACAGTTGTCGATATTTACCTGGGGTTGGAAATAGAGGACAAATTCGCGGTTGGCCAGGGCATTGCGCAATTCGTTTTCCAGCGATAGTTGGCGCGCCGCGCGCTGGGTTAGCTCTTTGCTAAAGGCGCAGAATTTATTGCGCCCCAAGGCCTTGGCCTGGTACATGGCCAGGTCGGCATTTTGTAACAGCTCTGAACTGGTGAGGCCGTCCTGGGGGGCCACGGCGATGCCGATGCTGGCGGAGATGTTAATCTCGGTGCCGCGCAGGTGAATCGGCATAATCAAAGTGTTGAGAATATGCTGGGCGACTTTTTGCGCCTCGGCCTCGGCCTTAAGATTGTCGATCACAATACAAAACTCATCGCCACCCAGGCGCCCAACCACATCGGCGGCGCGTACACAGGCCTTGAGGCGCTTGGAGACGATGCTGAGCAGTTCATCACCGGCCTTGTGCCCGAGCGAGTCATTGATGCGCTTAAAATTATCCAGATCCAAAAACAGCAGCGCAAAAGCAGTGCCGTAGCGATTGTGACTGCGCTGGTGGCGCTTGATCTCTTTCTCTAGGCGATAGCGGTTGGCCAGGCCGGTGAGATTGTCGGACATGGCCAGGTTTTTTAGTTCTTCATTGCTCTCGGCCAGCTGTATTTGCAGCTCATCCAGCTGGGTAGACAGCTCGTTTTCGGCTTCGAGTAACTGGTCGATTTCATCGGTAAACAGCAGGTTTGGCTTTTGCCGTTTGAGCTTGCGACTGGCGGAATCGTAGTCGCCCTTAATCAGGCTCGACATTACCCGGCTCTGGCGAATCATGCGGTTGATAGGGCGCAGCAGAGCCAAAAAAAACAATGCGCAGGCCACCGCCACTGGCGGCAGTACCCGTGTCAGCGAGCGCTTCTCGCTGGTCTGCGCCTGGGTGGCGGCCTGGGTGATATCGGTCATCATTAACAGGCTCAGGCGCGAATCAAGGAACTGGGGCAGTGTAAACACACTGATATCGTAAACCCGGTCGAGATAGCTAAGGCTGCGACTGTGTTGCTGTAATTGTTGAAACTCTTGTTGCCGGGCGAGGCGCTGCAATATGGGCAGAGTATTCTGCTCCTGGGTTAAGTGGATAAGCCGCTGGTTCCAGGCGCTGATGTTGGTGCCGTTATTGTTGCTTTTACTGTTGCTGGGGACGGCGCTGATAATACCGATGTCGGCTTTGCTGATACGGCGGAAGTCGTTCAGCAGTGGTGCCAGCTGGGTATCGAGTTGCAGCAGCTGTGGGCCTTCGCTGCCGAGAACTGGCACCAGCACCGAGTGGCTGCAAGTTTGGCCGCAGCTGAGCTTGGGGCCTGTTTGGCCACGGCTTAAGGCGCGTTTGATTGTATCCTTAGGCAAGGGCAGAGATTTACCCCAGGCGTGCTGTAATTTGCCGTCTTTGTCGTAAAGACTAAGGC
>JAOXRV010000817.1 GCA_025800435.1 Cellvibrionaceae bacterium
CGGCCCGCCGCAGCCAGGGGGGGATGCGGTATTCTTGCAGCAGTTTTTTCAAACTCTGGGAGTGGCCCCGGCCCTGGGGATGGGCGCGCAGGCCACCGCTGGCGGGGCGTGGGGCCACTTGCACCTCGGCGGGCAGCCATAGGCCACCACCCAGGGCGGGGTCTGTCGGCTCGGCCACAAGCTGCCAGCCCCCAGCCAGGTTCAGCGGCCCAGACGTGTGCCATTGGCAAGCATCAGGCGCGCAATCGGCGCCCTTGGGCCACAGATATAAACGGCCCCGGTAACTGGCCAGGCTGGCGGCCTGGGTATCCACCTGGGCCTCGCTATCGGCGCGGCCAGCGATCAGCTGCTGCTCTATTTCCCCCAACTGGGCGCCGCTCGGCAGGGGATATTGGCCCGCCTGTAACCACTGACGCAACAGTTGCTGCTGGGCGGGGCGATCCAGGGCTTGCAGCGGTGCCAGTTCGATACTCTGGCCGAGCTTTTCGGCGCGCCAATCACAGGCCTTTAGCTGCTGCTGGGCCAGCGCCTCTAAGCGCTCGCTGGCCTCGCGGCAGAGCTGGGCACTGGCGCCCCAGCGCTCGCCAAAGCCCGGCCAGCGCGCCTCTAATAAAGGCATTATCTGGCGGCGTAAATAATTGCGCTCCAGGCTTTCATCGCCATTGCTTTCATCGTCTATCCAGGCCAGATTGCGCTGCTGGGCATAGGCTTCCAGCTCGGCTCGGTCAATATCCAGCAGCGGCCGCAACAGTGGCCGCCCGCCCAGCTCGCGCCTGGGGGCCATGGCACCCAGGCCCTTGGGGCCTGCGCCGCGCAATAATCGCAGCAATAGGGTCTCGGCTTGATCTTGGCGGTGGTGGGCCAACAGCAGGGCGCTGTTAGCATCCAAGTGTTTGGCAAACACCTGATAGCGAGCCTCGCGGGCGGCGGCCTCCAGCCCCATCCCCTGGGCCAGCGCGACCTTTTCTAACGCACACTCAATACCGTGCTGGGCGGCAATCGCCGCACAGTGTTCGGCCCACTGGTCGGCGTTGGGGCTAAGGCCGTGGTTGATATGCAGGGCCCGCAGTTCAAGCTCGGCCCAGGGCCCGGCTTTGAGTTCGGCCAACAAAGCCAATAGCACGGTCGAATCCAAGCCGCCGCTAAAGCCCAAATAGAGTCGCTTAATGGCGCCCTGCTCGGCGGCCGCCAATAGGCTTTGCCACTGCCCCAGGCAGTGTTGAGCTAAAGTCGATAGAGAGCGAGATGCCGGGGGTGAAAGAGACAAAGGGCTTCCTCAGTTTGGCCACAGGGTTACAATAAGCCCCAATGATAGAAGGAAAACCACTATGACCCAAATTGCCCCCTACGGCAGCTGGCAATCGCCCATTGGCGCCGAGTTGCTGGTGGCCGCCTCCGTGCGCCTATCCGAGCCCCAAATCTGCAGCGATTATTACTACTGGGTAGAGGGCCGGCCCCAACAAAAAGGCCGCTCGGTTATTGTGCGCAAGCCCATCGCCGGCGGCCCGGCAGAAGATTTAATCGCCGCGCCTTACAGTGCACGCTCCAGCTGCCACGAATACGGCGGCGCCAGCTATTGTGTGGCCCCGGGCCAAGTATTTTTTGTTAACGCCGCCGATCAGCGCATCTACCAAGTGTGCGCTGGCGAGCCGCGGCCAATTAGCCCCGAGGGGGAGTTCCGCTACGGCGATTTGCACTACGACCCAGGCCATCAGCGCCTGCTGGCAGTGCGAGAGGATCACCGCGCAAAAAACAGGGGCGAAGCCAGCGAAGAGCGTAATGAGCTGGTTGCGGTTTACCCGGACGGCCGTGTAACTGTGCTGGCCAGCGGCGCCGATTTTTATTCCAACCCCAGCCTCAGTCCCGATGGTAAACAGCTTAGCTGGCTGTGCTGGCGCCACCCCCATATGCCCTGGGATGCCAGCAGTTGCTATATCGCCGAGCTGGATGCCCAGGGCCTGCCACAAAACAGCCGCTGCATTGCCGGCTTTGATTTGCACGGCACTGAGGAGTCGGTGTTTCAGCCTCAGTTCGGGCCAGATGGGCAGCTGTATTTTGTCTCGGACCGCAGCGATTGGTGGAACCTCTACCGCTTTAACCCCAACACCCAAATAAGCGAAAGCCTATGCCCCATGGCCGCCGAGTTTGCCACCCCCCAATGGGTATTCGGTATGAGCTGCTATGGCTTTTTAAATGACGATACCCTGCTTTGCTGCTACACCCGCGAGGGCCGCTGGCAACTGGCCGAGCTTGAACTAACAAGCGGCCAACTCAAGCATATCGATAGCCCCTATGACGACATTTCGATGATTGTCTGCGCCGCCGGCCGGGCGCTGTTATTTGCCGCCAATAGCGAAGTGGCCAGCAGCCTCTGCCAATATCAACAGGGCCAGCTCAAGGCCTTGCGCCACAGCAGCGAACAAACTATCGAGCCAGCCTATATCGCCAGGCCCCAGGCCCTAAGTTTTAGCAGTGGTGAGGAACTGGCCCACGGCTTTTACTACGCCCCCTGCAACCCGGATTACAGCGCCCCAGCAGGCGAGCTGCCGCCGCTGATTGTGCTCTGCCACGGCGGGCCAACCGGCGCTACCGAGACCGCGCTGAATATTAAAATACAATTTTGGACCAGCCGCGGCTTTGCGGTGCTGGATGTCAACTACCGGGGCAGTACCGGCTATGGCCGACCCTACCGGGATAGCCTCAAGCGCCAGTGGGGCATTAAAGATGTGCAAGACGTCTGCGCCGGCGCCCAATACCTGGTCGACCAGGGCCTGGCCGACCCGGCCCGCCTGGCCATCAAAGGGGGCAGCGCCGGGGGCTATACGGTGCTGGCGGCGCTGGCCTTTGAAAATACCTTTGCCGCCGGTGCCAGTCACTACGGCATTGGCGATTTAGAAACCCTGGCCCGGGATACCCACAAGTTTGAATCCCGCTATCTCGATTCAATGATTGGCCCCTACCCCGAAGACAAGGCCCTGTACCAGGCACGCTCGCCCATTCATTCGGTCGAGCAACTCAATTGCCCGGTAATATTTTTTCAGGGCCTAGACGATAAAGTGGTGCCCCCCAACCAGGCCGAGACCATGGTAGCTGCGCTAAAAGATAAAGGCCTACCAGTGGCCTATGTGCCCTTTGCCGGCGAGGGCCACGGCTTTCGCGGGGCCGAGGCAATTGTTACCGCGCTTGAAGGCGAGCTGTATTTTTACAGCCGTATTTTTGGTTTTGCTGCGCCCGCGGTAGCGGCGGTAACTATCGCCAATATGGAGAACCACTAATGGGCCGCTACCGTCCCCCAGCGCGTAAAGGCTCTCCCTATATCACCAAAGAGGGGGCCGACGTCTTGCAAGCGGAGCTTAGTCATTTGTGGAAGGTGGAACGACCCGAGGTCACCAATGCAGTACACGAGGCCGCCAAAAACGGCGACCGCTCAGAGAACGGCGATTATATTTACGGCAAGCGCCGACTGCGGGAGATCGACCGGCGGGTTCGTTATTTAAGCAAACGCCTGGATGAGCTAACGGTGGTAGAACAGGCCCCGCCCGAGCGCGACAAGGTATTTTTTGGGGCCTGGGTTACACTGGAAGATGAAGCCGGTAATGAGCAGCGCTACCGCATTGTCGGCCCGGATGAGTTTGATCTGGCCGCGGGCAAACTGAGCATGGATTCACCCCTGGCCCGAGCCATGCTCGGCAAGCGCCTGGACGATGAGGTGCTGCTGAAAAAACCCGAGGGCAGCGAGTGCTTTTATATAGTGGCGATTGATTATTGCTAACTAGGCAGGAGGCGGAACCCCGCCTCCTACAACTTGTTTTAGGTTTATTTAAAGCTGTACTCAAGCGTCAAACCATAGCTGCGCGGTGGCGCGTACAGGTTAACGGTGCCGGCAAAGCCACTAATGGCCGAGTGCAGGCGGTACTCTTCATCGGCTAGGTTTTTGACCCAGGCCATTACCTTCCAATCTTCTGCGGCGCTGTACCAGCTGGCGCTGGCGTTCATCAACTCCACCGCTTGCTCCTCGCGCAGCGGGCTATTGTCTGGGTCAAAGTAAAACTTGGACTTATAGTCGTAGCTCAAGGACAGCTCAACTTCACCGGCCGAATTGAGGGGCAGCAAATAGGAAGCCTTGAGACTGCGGCTGTGCTTGGGTGCCCGGGGCAGTACATTGCCGCTGTAGTCATCGTCGCCGCTGATATAAGTATTGTAGTGCGCATCGAGATAAGACCAGCTGCCCGATAGCTGCAAATTCTCGGTGATCGCCGCCACAAACTCCACATCCAAACCTTTACTGGTGGCTTCGGCATTGTCACTGACCAGGCTAAAACCCTTGAGGCTAAATACCTGCAGATCGGAATAATCGATTTTAAATACCGAGGTATTTAAACGCAGGCGGTTATTAAACCACTCGGTCTTAGCCCCCAGCTCATAATTAGTGGCCTGTTCTGGCTCCAGCGGGGTAGTCGCCGCCAGCGCCGATGAGGCCTGGCCGATAAAGGCACCGCTTTTATAACCTTTGGCAACGGTCAGGTAGATAAAGCCGTCTTCATTGATTTGGTAGTCAACACTAAACGAGGGGGTGAACTCGCTCCAGCTTTCTGAGGCGCGAGCATCGGCGTAGGGTGGCAGCAAAGACAGTGGCACACCGGGGTGGCCCAGGCCTTCGTAATCCAGCGCCGATTGTACCACCTCTTTTTTATCGTAGCTCCAGCGGCCACCCAGGCTCAGGGCCAGGGCGTCGTTGACATTGTAAGTCAGCTGGCCAAACAAAGCGTGGGATTGGCTTTCAACATCCTGAAAAAACTCCACATCACCGGCGGCCAGTTGGGCGGCACCCAGGGGGCCGTTGGGGCCTAGTGGGCTGAGGGGGTCATCGTTGCCAATTTGGGAGATAAAACGCTCGCGGCGGTCGATATTTTCCTGCATATAAAAATAGCCCGCCAGCCACTGCAAATCGCCTTCACCCGTTGAAGTCAGGCGAAACTCCTGGGACAGCTGGTCCGATTGCTCCGAGGCGTAATCGTGCACAATTAGCGGCAATACCGCCGCGGGCAGGCCACTGACATCGTCCAGCCATTTATAATCGCTCTCGCGGTAGGCGCTGATGGAGGTAAAGGTCGCCTCGGGCAAATCCCAGTTTACTTTGGCCAATAGGCCGCCCACATCTCGCTCTTGATAGGTTTCCACATCGCCCACACACTCGCGAATATTACCCTGGGTGGTGGCGGCCACGGCCAGTTTATAGAAGGGCACCAGCGGCCGGGTATCACGGTCCAGCTCGCCGATAATGCGGCAGTTGCCATTATTTTTATCGCGGGAGTAGTCGGCCCCCAGCAGTATTTCTAAATCGTCGCTGGGGTTAATGGCCAACTGGGCGCGGGTACTCAGGTTATCGGTGTCGTGAACATCTTGGCCGGTGGAAATATTTTTGGCGTAGCCGTCGCTGTCTTTTTTACTAAAAGAAAATTTGCCGTTGACACTATCGCTCAAGGCGCCGTTGACCAAACCGCTGACCGAGCGCAGGCCGAGGTTGCCGGCACTTAGGCCGAGCTTAGCGCGGAACTCTTCACTGGGTTTGGTGGTAACCACACTGACCGCACCGCCGACCACGTTTTTACCGAACAGAGTGCCCTGGGGCCCGCGCAGCACTTCGATACGCTCAATATCGTATAGCTCAAAGCTGACACCGCCGGAGCGGCCGATATACACCTCGTCCAGAAACATGGCCACCGGCGAATCGGAGCCGGCCGAATCCTGGGTTGAACCAATCCCGCGAATATACATCTGCGGCTCGGCAATATTAAACTGGGTCATGGTAAAGCCTGGGGTCTGGCGGGAAATATCCACCAGCCCACTGATGCCGCCATCACCAACACTGTCGCCACTAATGGCGGTAACCGCTACCGGCACTTCTTGCAGGCTTTCTGAGCGTTTTTGGGCGGTTACAATGACTTCTTCCAGGGTGTAGTTGGCGGCACTTAGGTGGCTGCTGCCCAGCAATGCCGAAGCCAGCACAATGGCCCGGTTAAGTAATTTTTTATTATGCATTGTTAGTTCCTCATCTATTATTTTATCGGCAGAAATTATTATTTGGCGCAGCCCAAGGCGCACTGGCCCCAGGCCAGCACCCCAGTGCAGCGATTCAGGTTCAGAAAAACGGATCGGCAGCAACAGCCCAGATTAGTCTATACAGCACTCACTATTGCTACCACAGGATTACAGTCGCTCGATCAAGGTGGTGGTACCCACCCCAGCGCCGCCACAGATAGACACAATGCCACGATGTTTATCCTCGCGCTCTAAGGCCCCTAATAGGGTGGCAAATAAATTGCCGCCAGTGGCCCCCAGCGGGTGGCCCAGGGCCATGGCGCCGCCGTCGATATTGAGGCGATCCGAATCGATAGCAAAAGATTCCTGGTACAGCAGCACACTGGCGGCGAAGGATTCATTCACTTCCCACAGATCGATGTCAGCGGGCTTTAGGCCACTGGCATCAAGCAGTTTTTCGGTGGCGCGGATATGGCCGGTAAGCATTTTAACCGGGTTATCGCTGGCGTTGCTAAAGTGACGAATCCGAGCCCGGGGGCGCAAGCCCAGTTCTTCACAGCGCTGTTTGCTGGCCAGCAGTAACAAGCTGGCGCCATCGACCAGGGCCGGGGCATTGGCCGCACTGTGGCGGGCTTCAAGCTCGGTGCCCGGGTATTCCTGGCTCACCAGGGGCTGGGCCAGGGGCACCGCCTCGGCAAAGGCCGGTGGCAACTTGGCCAGGCTGTCGGCATTGGTATTGGCGCGCACCCCATTGTCTTGGCTGAGTAATGGCTGGCCACTGCTGTCTAACAGCGGCACCAGGGCATGATCAAAATGGCCGGCCGCTATCGCCGCCTGGGCGCGCTGGTGAGAGCTGACGGTTAAGGCATCCAAAGTTTCACGCTGATAGCCGTGCTGCACCGCGATCAAGTCGGCGGACAAACCCATGTGCATAAAGCGGGTTTTTTTCATCACCTTGGGGTCGCTAAACCAGGCGCCTTTATCCGCAAACATCGGCACCCGGCTAAGCTGCTCTACCCCGCCGGCCACCAATAGGGATTCCATGCCCGACATAATTTTCGCCGCCGCCAGGTTAATAGCATCCTGACCTGAACAGCAAAAGCGGTTTAG
>JAOXRV010000830.1 GCA_025800435.1 Cellvibrionaceae bacterium
GCAACTGGGCCCCGAGCGGCCCCTGTATTTTTGTGTGGGGATGGATTCGCTGGTACAGCTCGATAGCTGGCAGCGCTGGCGCGAGATATTCGAGCTGGCCCATCTGTTGGTGTTGCCGCGCCCGGGCTGGGCACTGGCGCCAGGGCCTCAAGAACAGGGGCCGAGCCCCGAGCTGGGGCAATTTTTACTGGCCCGTCAGCAGCTCAATGCCGCAGCACTGGCGCAGCGGGCCGGAGGCTATTGGTATTTGTGCCAAGGGCCGCTGTTAGCGGTATCATCTACTGAAATACGTCGGCAGCTGGCCACTGGGGTCAAGCCGACCGAGATAGAACAACTGGCGCAGCCGGTAGCGGCCTATATAGAGGCCCGCGGCCTCTACGCCAACAACATTGAACAAGAGGCATAACTCATTGGATTTACAGCAAGCTGTTATTAACGCCCTGGAAGATTTAAAAGGCCAGGATATCGTCTGCATGGACGTTACCGAATTAAGCGATGTGATGGACACCCTGGTGATTGTTACCGGCACTTCAAACCGCCACGTTAAATCCCTGGCCAATAATGTGGTGCTGGACTTAAAAAAAGCCGGTGAACCCCCAATTGGGGTCGAAGGCCTAGAGACTGGCGATTGGGTGTTGGTGGATTTTGGCTCAATTGTTGTGCATGTCATGCTGGAGCAGAGCCGACGCTTTTACGACCTGGAAAAACTCTGGTCGATGGAGCCGGCCGGTCGCCAAGAAGGCGGAGATGAAGGCACCGAGCCCGAGCTGAACTAAACCGCCCATGCGCACTCGAATAATTGCCGTCGGCACCAAGATGCCGGCCTGGGTTAACACCGGCTACCAAGAGTACGCCAAACGCCTGCCCCGGGATTTCACGGTAGAGATGGTAGAGCTGCCACTGGGTCCTCGGGGCAAAGGCAGCAGCAACGATAAGGCCAGGGCCAAAGAGGGCGAGCAAATGCTGGCCGCCATTTCCGCCGGCGATAAGGTTATCGCACTGGATGTGTTGGGCAAGGCCTGGAGCACTGAAACCCTGGCCGACAAGTTAGAAGATTGGCGCATGCAGGGTTGCAACTACAGTTTATTAATTGGCGGGCCCGACGGCCTGGCGCCCGAGTGTTTGGCCCGGGCCGATTTAAAATGGTCGCTATCGGCATTAACCCTGCCGCACCCCCTGGTGCGGGTGGTGCTGATTGAGCAGCTGTACCGGGCTTGGACTATTCTCAATAAACACCCGTACCATAAATAGGGAGTCGGCCTTTGGGGCTAGCACAGGATCGATGTTCGGTAGGGGCGCGCGACTAGGCCATGTCTGAGCACCTTCGATTTAAAGACCACAATAATGAATCGCGGATCTTCTTCCGCCGTGCGATTATCGCCGCGGCCCTAATCCTGTGCCTGCTGATTGTGCTGGTGGTGCGCTTTTACAGCCTGCAAATTATTGAGTACGACACCTATGTCACCCAATCTGACCGCAATCGGGTGCAGGTGCAGCCACTGCCACCCACGCGCGGCTTAATCTACGATCGCCACGGCGAACTGTTGGCTGAAAATCGTCCCAGTTACACCCTATCCATCATTAAAGAGCAGGTGCTCTCGGTTGAGCAAACCCTGGAGCAACTCTCCCAGCTGGTTAATATCAGTGCCAAGGATAAAGAAGATTTTTACAAGCGCCTAGAGCGCCCCAAGCGCAGGCGCCGCCCCTATGAGCCCATCCCTCTGCGCTATTTGTTGGATGAAGCAGAGATCGCCAAAATTGCGGTCAACGAATACCGTCTTAAAGGGGTGGTGGTCGAGGCCCAGCTGGTGCGCTACTACCCCAATAAAGAGCTGTTTGCCCACAATGTGGGTTATGTCGGGCGCATTAATGAGCGCGAGCTTAAATCCCTGAGTCCGGAAGACTATCAGCGCTATAACGGCACCGACTCGATCGGTAAGATCGGCCTGGAAAAACAGTATGAGTCTATCTTGTTGGGACAGGTTGGCTACCAACAGGTAGAGACCAATGCCCGCGGTCGGGTATTGCGCGTACTGGAGCGTATTGACCCAACCCCGGGCCAGAATCTGCACCTGTATTTAGATGCCGGGCTGCAGCGTAAGGCCATGTCCGCCCTGGGTGAACGGCGCGGCGCGGTGGTGGCGATTGAGGTGGAGACCGGGGGCGTCCTGGCCATGGCCAGCACCCCAAGTTTTGACCCCAATTTATTTGTAACCGGTATCAGTTTTGAAAACTATAAGGCCCTGAATCAATCCCCCGACCTGCCGCTTTTCGACCGCACCATTCAGGGGGGTTATCCACCGGGCTCTACCTTAAAGCCCATGTTGGCCCTGGGTGGCTTAGAACACCAATTGGTGGACGAGCACTACTCGGTGCGCGACCCGGGTTTTTATCAACTGGAAGGGGAAGAGCGCAAATACCGGGATTGGAAACGCTACGGCCACGGCCACCGGGTGGCCCTAAAACAAGCGGTGGCCGAATCTTGCGATGTGTATTATTACGACCTGGCCTTTCGCATGGGTATCGATCGCATGCACAAATTTGGCGCCGCCTTTGGCCTGGGCCAAAAAACCGGGGTCGATGTGCCCAGTGAACGCTCTGGTCTATGGCCCTCGCGGCGCTGGAAGCGGGCGGTTCGGCGGTTGCCCTGGTTCCCTGGCGACAGCCTCAATATGGGCATTGGCCAGGGCTTTGTGTTAACCACGCCGGTACAGCTCGCCTCCATGACTGCGACTTTGGCGGCGCGCGGGGTTAAGCGCCAGCCGCGCCTGGTCAAAACCCTCGGCGATGCTGAGATCGATACGGCACCTCAAGTGACGGTGATGGCAAGGGAGCGCAACTGGGATTTAATTATGGAAGCCATGGAAGAGGTGGTACACGGTCAGCGCGGTACCGCTCGCAGTATTGCTCGCAAGGCTAGTTTTCGCATGGGTGGTAAAACTGGCACCGCCCAGGTCGTCGGTATTGCACAGGATGCGGAGTACGATTCCGAGGCCCTGGCTGAGCGTCAGCGCGACCACGCCCTGTTTGTGGGTTATGCCCCGGCAGACAAACCCAAGATTGCGGTGGCAGTGATTGTGGAGAACGGTGAAAAAAGCTCTACTGCCGCTAAAATTGCGCGCAAGTTGTTTGACTACCATTTGCTGGCCTCGCCCAGGGCCATCGTGCCGGAGGAACTCTAATGGTGCAGCAAGATTTTCAGCGCCGAATGCCCGAGGCCAGCCGCGACTTGCGCCGACCGGTGGGTATGTTGCAGCGCTTGCATGTGGATATTCCACTGCTGCTCAGCCTGCTGGTGCTAACTGCCTTTGGCTTGGTGGTGCTGTATAGCGCCGCCGGTGAGAGCAAGCACTATGTGCAGCGCCAAGCTATTTTTATCGGCATTGGCTATGTCGGCATGTTTGTTATCGCCCAGTTTCAGATGAGCCTGTTACAGCGTTGGGCGCCCTGGTTTTTTGCCGCCGGGCTGGTGTTGCTGGGGTTGGTATTGGTGATGGGTACCGGTGCCAAGGGGGCCCAGCGCTGGCTCAGTATTGGCGGTTTTCGGTTCCAGCCCTCCGAGGCGCTGAAGCTGGCGGTGCCGATTATGGTGGCCAGCTATCTGGGGGAGCGGGTACTGCCGCCAAGCTTTCGCCATATTCTCGCCACCCTAATGATTATTGCCCTGCCCACGGTATTAATTCTAGAGCAACCCGACCTTGGCACTTCGCTGTTGGTGGCGGCTTCTGGTTTGATCGGCCTGTTTTTTGCTGGCCTGCGCTGGCGCTATATTTTGGGGGTGGGGCTGTTGGCGCTGATTGGCGCGTGGCCAATGTGGCAGTACGTACTGCGCGATTATCAAAAGCAGCGCATTCTGACCATGTTTAACCCAGAGGCGGATAAACTCGGTGCCGGTTGGAATATTATTCAATCAAAAACCGCAATCGGCTCGGGCGGCTTCTATGGCAAAGGCTGGATGAACGGCACCCAATCCCAGCTCAACTTCCTGCCCGAGAGCCACACCGATTTTATTATCGCGGTACTGGCCGAAGAGTTTGGCCTGGTCGGTACTTTATTGCTGTTGGTGGTGTACTCGGTGATTATTGCCCGGGGGCTGTTTATCGCCATTCGCGCCCAATCCAGTTTTAACCGTATCTTGGCCGGCAGCATTACCTTCACCTTTTTTGTTTATGTTTTTGTAAATATCAGCATGGTCAGTGGCTTGTTACCAGTGGTTGGGGTACCTTTGCCCTTGGTGAGTTATGGCGGTACTGCCATTGTTACCTTGCTGTTGGGCTTTGGCCTGTTGATGGCAATCAGTACCGAGCGCCGCCGGGTGAGTATTTAAGTGTGCCCCGCGGTCATAGAATGCGATAGCCAAGCTTGTTAAGCTAGGCTGGGGCAAGAGCTAAAGAGCTAAAGAGCTAAAGATCTGAAGGTCTAAAGAGTTAAAAAGTTGGAGTGGTGGTAATGATAAAAAAAATTATGGCAACAATTGGCCTGGGTATGGTTGTGGCTGCGGCGCCCATTTGGGCCGCAGGGTATGAATCTCATCCCGGGGCCAAAAAGATAATCGACAAGCTGGTGGCAGAAAAAGGTTTTGAGCGTCAGGCGCTGGAACAGTTATTTGCCAAGGCAGAAAAGAAGCAATCGATTTTAGACGCCATTTCCCGCCCCGCCGAAAAAACCAAAGAGTGGCATGAGTACCGCAATATCTTTTTAAAAGAAAAGCGCATGCGCCAGGGGGTTGAGTTTTGGCAAAAGCACAAAGATACCCTGGATAAAGTCTCTAGCGAGACTGGCGTACCGGCCGAGATCATTGTTGCCATTATTGGGGTAGAGACCTACTACGGCCGCATCACTGGCAGCTACCGAGTGCTTGATGCGCTCAGTACCCTGGCCTTTGACTACCCCCGGCGCAGCAAATTTTTTACCAAAGAGCTAGAGCACTTTATCCTTTTGACCAAAGAGCAGGGCCAAGACCCTTTACAGCTTAAGGGCTCTTACGCCGGCGCCATGGGCTACGGCCAATTTATGCCCTCTAGTTTTCGCGCTTATGCCAAAGATTACGACGGCGATAAGGTAGCGGATATCTGGAATAACCCAAACGACGCCATTGCCAGCGTGGCCAATTATTTTGTTCGCCACGGCTGGCGCCACGGTGAGCTGGTGGTGCAGCGGGCCAGCTTAGAGCCCAAGTTTAACGATAAGATGGCCAACGACTCCCTTAAGCCCAAACACACCATCGCCTCGCTTGGCAAAGCGGGCTTTAAGCCCAGCCAAGACAGCGCCGCCGATGCCGTCGCCAACCTGGTCAAACTAGAGGGCGCCAAAGGCACAGAATACTGGCTAGGGATGCATAACTTTTATGTGATAACCCGTTATAATCACAGCCGTATGTACGCCATGGCGGTGTACCAGCTGGCCCAAGAGATTCGTCAGCGCTATCAAAAACGCTCTGCTTAATGGGTTTTACAATGGTTCGAACGCGTCTGTTAACGCTTGGCTTATTGGTGCTGCTGGCAAGTGCCTGCAGCAATAGCCCCAGCAAAAGCAGTAACAGCCGCTACGATGTGGAGCAAGACTACGGGCCAGAGCAGCCTATCGACTTTTCGCACCTGCCCGATGCCAAACCAAAAGCCGAGCCGCGCACCCGCGCCGGCAATAAAAGCCCCTATACCGTGCTGGGCAAAACCTACCGGGTAATGCCCGATTCGCGCGGTTTTAACCAGCGCGGTGTGGCCTCTTGGTACGGCAAAAAATTTCACGGTCGCAAAACCTCCAACGGTGAGGTTTACGATATGTACGCCATGACCGCCGCCCACAAAAGCCTGCCGTTGCCGAGCTTTGTGCGGGTGCGCAACCGCAATAATGGCCGCGAGGTGGTGGTGCGGGTCAACGACCGCGGCCCTTTCCACGGTGGTCGCATTATTGATTTAAGCTACGCCGCTGCCAGCAAACTCGGCTTTGTTCAGCACGGCACTGCACCGGTAGAGATCGAAGCCATCGACAGTGGCAGCCCGGCCCTAGACTTTTTAAGCCCCAAGCCCACGGCGCTGGCCAAATCCCCAGATTTACAGCTTAAACCCGGCCCCGAGCCTGAGCTCAACTACCGCTATACCTCTGGCCGTAAGCGTACTTTTGTGCAGGTGGGGGCCTTTAGTAACCAAGATTCCGCCACCGCCCTGGCCCAGCGCTTGCGCAACGCCCTGGCCCAGCCGGTGCGCTTAAGCCGCAAGCCCGGTACCGGTATCTACCGGGTGCAGGTGGGGCCGCTGGCCATGGCCTCTAAGCTGTTGGGGGTGCAAAAAGCACTGCAGCAGATGCAACTTGGTTCAAGTATTGTGATCTATGAATAAACCTCGCCTTAAAGAAGCCTCAATTAAGATAGTTAGCCCAATGATGAAGAGCATTACCTTAAAAACCCCCCATTTTATTATTGCCCTGTTGTTGGGCGTTTGTGCCCACCTGGCCCAGGCCCAGCAGCTGATTCCGGCGCCGCCACAACTGGCCGCCACCGCCTACCTGCTGATTGATGCCAATACCGGCGAGGTGCTGGTAGAGAACAATGCCGATGAACGTGTGCCCCCGGCTAGCCTGACCAAAATGATGACCAGTTATATCGTCTCCAGCGAGGTTGGCCGAGGCAATGTCAGCCCGCTGGATATGGTGAATATCAGCGTGCGCGCCTGGAAAATGGGCGGCTCTAAAATGTTTGTGCGCGAGGGTACCCAGGTCAGTGTTGAAGACCTGCTGCGCGGGGTAATCATTCAGTCGGGCAACGATGCCAGTGTGGCATTGGCCGAGCATATTGCCGGCAGTGAAGAGGGCTTTGCCGATGTAATGAACCAGCAGGCCGCAATCTTGGGCATGAGTAATACCGCCTACCGCAACGCCACCGGCTGGCCTGCCGAGGGCCACTACACCAGCGCCCGCGACTTGGCAGTGCTAGCCCGCGCCATTATTAATGACTACCCCGAGCACTATGCTATCTACGCCGAGGAGGCCTTTACCTATAATAATATCGAGCAACTCAACCGTAACCGCCTGCTGTTTTTGGATAAGTCTATCGACGGCTTAAAAACCGGCCACACCGAAGAGGCAGGCTACTGTCTGGTGGCTTCCGGCGTAAAAAGTGGCATGCGCCTGATCTCGGTGGTGCTCGGCACCCGCTCGGAAAAAGCCCGGGCAGCGGAATCCCAAAAGCTGTTGTCTTACGGTTTTCGTTACTATGAAACCCACCAGGCCTTTCGCGCCGGCCAATTAATTGCCAACCAGCGCGTCTGGGGTGGTCAGGCCCAAGAGGTATCCATCGGTGTTGAACAAGGCCTGGCCCTAACCATACCCCGCCGCGGCCAGGAGCGCTTAAAGCAGGAAATTGTCATTAACGAAGTGATTGAGGCCCCGGTAGAAAAAGGCCAAAGCCTGGGCCAGTTGAGCTTGAGCCTAGACGGTAAAACCGTGGCCGAGATCCCCTTGGTGGCACTGGAGGCGGTAGAACCGGCCGGCTTCTTTGCGCGTCTGTGGGATTCGATTAAGTTGTTTGTTTTAAACCTGTTCGTCTAATATTATTACTAAAAAACCGGGCAATTTTAGAGCACCATTGCGCAGTTGCCCGGTTTTAGGCTGTATCCTATTGAATAGCGTATAATCGCCCACATCATTTACTCAACCAGTAAACAGCGGCGATTATCATGAGCGAGCCAGAAGCCCCCAAAATTGAATTCCCCTGCGACAACTACCCCATTAAAGTAATGGGCGATGCGGGCCAGCCCCTGTTGGATTTAGTGATCGAGGTTTTTAACCAGCACGCCCCCGGTTTTGATGTGGAGCGGATCAAGGTTAAAGACAGCAGCAAAGGCCGCTACCAATCACTGACCGTACCCATTACCGCCACCGGCGTGCCCCAGCTAGAGGCCATTCACCAGGCGTTACAGGCCAGTAAGCTGGTTAAGATGGTACTGTAAATGGGTGATATCACCCTGCGCCAGCTGGGGCTAATGGATTACCAGCCAGTTTGGCACGCCATGGCCGACTACACCGATAAGCGCGATGAGCAGGCCGCCGATGAATTGTGGCTGGTGCAGCACCCGCCGGTCTTTACCCAGGGCCAGGCCGGCAAGGCCGAGCATGTGTTAATGCCTGGCGATATCCCGGTGATTCAAGTGGATCGCGGTGGCCAGGTGACCTATCACGGCCCGGGCCAAATTATTATCTACCCGTTGCTGGATCTGCGTCGCCGCAATTTGGGCGTGCGCGATCTGGTCAGCGCTATTGAGGCGGCTATTGTGCGTTGCCTGGCCTACTATGGCCTAGAGGCCTACCCCAGGGCCGATGCCCCTGGGGTTTATATCGACGGTGGCAAAATTGCCTCGCTCGGTTTGCGCGTAAGGCGCGGCTGCAGCTTTCACGGCCTGGCCTTAAATGTGGATTTAGATTTAGAACCCTTTGGCCGCATTAACCCTTGCGGTTACCAAGGTTTAGAAATGCTGCGGCTAAAAGACCTGCTCGACCCCTGCCCCAGCTTAGAGCAGGTGCAACAGCGCCTGGTACAAGAATTAATGACTGGCCTAGCCTACAGCGAGGCCAGCGACGTGAGCGGCCTGCCGCAGCCCAAAATTGAGACGCCCCAATGAGCACTGAAAAACCGCCTGCCAATGTTCCGGTAAAACGCACCCGCCGCCACCGCGCCGGTGAAAAGCTGCGCGATGCGGATAAGCTTGAGCGGATTCCGGTAAAAGTGGTGGGCGGCGATGAAGTCAAACGCAAGCCCGAGTGGATACGAGTGCGTATGTCTGCCTCGCCTGAAGTCGAGCGAATCAAAAAGATCTTGCGTAAAAACGGCTTGGCCAGTGTTTGCGAAGAGGCCAGCTGCCCTAACTTGGGTGAGTGCTTTGCCGGTGGCACCGCCACCTTTATGATTATGGGTGAAATCTGCACCCGCCGCTGCCCCTTTTGCGATGTGGGCCACGGCAAGCCCTTGCCATTAGATGAAAGCGAACCCCTAAACCTGGCCGAGGCCATCGCCGAAATGCGCCTTAAATATGTGGTGATTACCTCGGTCGACCGGGACGACCTGCGCGATGGTGGCGCCCAACATTTTGCCGAGTGTATCCGCCAATCCAGGCGTCTATCGCCTAATTTACAGGTTGAAATTCTGACCCCAGATTTTCGTGGGCGGATGGATAAGGCACTGGACATTTTGGTAGAAGAGGCGCCGGATGTGTTTAACCACAACCTTGAAACTGTACCCCGCTTGTATCGCCAGTCGCGCCCCGGGGCCAACTATCAGTGGTCGCTTAAGTTGCTAAAAGAATACAAAGCCCGACGCCCCGACGTGCTGACCAAATCCGGTTTAATGGTGGGCCTGGGTGAAACCAAAGAAGAAATTTTCCAAGTGTTGGAAGATATGCGCGAGCACAATATTGATATGCTCACTATCGGTCAATACTTGCAGCCGTCCAAAGATCACTTGCCGGTAGACCGCTTTGTGCACCCGGATGAATTCGACGAGTACACGGCCAGAGCCGAAGCGCTGGGCTTTACCCGCGCCGCCTGTGGCCCCTTGGTGCGCTCCTCTTACCACGCCGATAAGCAAGCCCATGGTGAAGAAGTAAAATAAACTTCCATAAAAGAGGTACCC
>JAOXRV010000833.1 GCA_025800435.1 Cellvibrionaceae bacterium
TGATCGTTAATATGGAAGCCTGTGCACGCTGCTGCCTGCAAGAGGCGGTCGACTGGGCCAAGGACCGCAAAACCTTTGGCAAACCGCTGGCCAAGCACCAGGTTATTCGCCATAAAATTTCCGCCATGAAGCAGCGTATCAATTCGACCCAGGCCTATATTCAATTTATGAGCCGAGAGATAGCCGAGGGCCGCAGCGATTTTGGTGACCTGGCCCTACTCAAGGTTCAGGCCAGTGAAACCATGGAATTCTGCGCCAAAGAGGCCAGCCAGATTTTAGGCGGCGCCTCATATCTGCGCGGTTGTAAAACCGAGCGCATCTACCGCGAGGTTCGGGTAAACGCCATTGGCGGTGGTTCGGAAGAAATTATGCGCGACCTTGCCTCGCGCCAATATGGCTTATAAAAAGGAGGCTGCGATGCAGACCGATAGTCAAACCCTCGCCACGTTTCGAGCCGAGGTTCAAGCCTGGTTAAGGGATAATATTCCCGCAAACCCGGGCTTTCTATTGCCCCAAAGCTTTATGGAAGTGGGCAGCGAAGAGCAGTTGGAATTTTTGATTGCCTGGCAACGCAAAGTCTACGAGGCCGGCTATCTGGGTATGGCCTGGCCTAAAGAGTATGGCGGTGGCGGCATGCCCCAGGCCTACCAAGATATCGTCGACCAAGAACTGATGAGCCACAAGGCGCCGATCATTTTTAATGTGATTGGCCTGGGCTGGGCCGGCCCGCTGATTTTGCAACTGGGCAGTGAGGCGGAAAAACAAAAATATATTAAAGGTATTCTGACCGCCGAAGATATCTGGTGCCAGGGTTTCTCCGAGCCCGACCACGGCTCCGATTTGGGTAATGCCCAGTGCCGCGCCGTGCGCGATGGCGACGACTATGTGGTCAACGGCAGCAAAATCTGGACAACCTTTGGCAATTACGCCAAGTATATGATTCTATTGGCGCGCACCAACCCAGACGCCCCCAATAAATACGCCGGTCTGTCGTTCTTTTTGGCGCCGATGTTGATCGATGGTGTCAGCACCAGCCCAATCCAGAAAATAACCGGCGAGTACGGCTTTTGCCAGACCTTCTTTGACGATGCCCGCATTCCCGCCGATTGCATGATTGGCGCCGAGGGAGAAGGCTGGAAAATGGCCATGCAGACCCTACAGTATGAGCGCAGTGTCGACGGTGGCCAGGCCAGCACCTATAAATTTTTACCCATCGCTATGGCCGACCTGCTCGATACCTGCCGTGCTATCACCCGCGATGGCAAGCCTTTGCTGGACGACCCCATTGTGCAGGACCGCCTGGTGCAGTTTTTAATGGAAGAGAAGTCCCTGGCGCTGATGAAGGTGCGCGGCGATATTCCGGCACTGTGTACCGACTACCCCTTTTCGCTAGCACTCAGTGGCAAGCTGGTCGCCACCGAGCTATTCCGCCGCGCACGCCAATACGCGGTGAGCCTGCAAGGCGCCAAAGGTGGCCTGTATGTGGGGGATGACATGGCGATTGAAGGCGGCCAGTGGCAGCGGGGTTACTTTAACAACTTCTCCGCCACTATCGGCGGCGGTACCAGCCAAGTGCAGGCCAATATTATTGCCGAGCATGTACTCGGCCTACCCAAATAAGGAGCAGCGCCATGAGTTTTATTAATATTGAGGCCCGCACCGATATGCGCTTTAGCGAAGAGCAGGCCATGATTCTAGAAGCCGCGCGCGGCTTCTGTGAGGCGAAATCCGATACCGAAGCGGTGCGCAAACTGCTGCAAGACCCGCGAGGTTACCGCGACGATGTTTGGCAACAGCTGGTTGAACTGGGTTGGACCGGCATTTGTATCGACGAACAATACGGCGGCTCGGCCATGGGGCTGGATAATTTAATCCCCATTGCCGAGAGTATGGGCCAACAGTTATTGGCGACGCCTTTTTTCAGCAGCAACCTGGCCGCCCAGCTACTGCAAGCCAGCGGCAGCGATGCCCAAAAGGCCGAGTACCTGCCCAAGTTGGCCAGCGCTAGCATTGCCACCCTGGCCCTGCTCGATAGTGAAGACTGGGGTGCCAGCGGTAGCCAGTGTAGCCTGGGCGAAGACCTACAGTTGAGCGGCCGCAAGGTTTTGGTCGACAGCGGCGCTCAAGCTGAGCTGTTTATTGTGCACTGTCAGCAAGCTGGCGATGAAAAACTGGTATTGGTCAGCGCCGATAAGCTGAGCAGCAATGCCATTAGCCAGCACACCTTGATCGACGAGACCAAACGCGCGGCGGTGGTGGATTTTAGCGGTGTACAGATTAGCGCCGAAGATATTCTGCCCTGTGTCGATGTGGCTGAACAGTTGCGCCAAGTATTTTTACTGGGCGGCCTATTGGTTGCAGCCGAGTCGGTCGGCGCCACCACCTCGTGCCTCAAGCTAACGGTTGAGTACTTAAAAACCCGCAAGCAGTTTGGCAAGTTAATTGGCTCGTACCAATCGCTTAAACACCCGATGGTGGATGCATTGAATATGATGGAAGCGGCCAGATCACAGGTCTATCACGCCGCTACTTTACTGGGTGATAACGGTGGGAATTACGATAAGGATGTAGAAATTGCCTGCCGCATGGCCAAGGCCACCGCCAATGATGCCTTGCTATTTGCCAGCGACCGGGCGGTGCAGTTCCACGGTGGCATGGGCTTTACCTACGAGTGTGATGCCCAACTGTATATTCGCCGGGCCCAGTGGGCGCAGCAGCAGTTTGGCGACAGCGCCCATCAGCGCAAGCGCCTTGCGCCGCTGCTGTTGGGCTAAAGCCTACGCTCGCAAGGCGTGCGGGGCAGTCAATGCCGGCTGCCTTTACAAGGGCACCTCTGAATAACTCGGTGACGCTCAGCGGCATCCTAAAGCGCACATCTGCGGTGTTGCGTTGCTTGTAAAGGCGGTCGGCATTCACTGCGCAACGCGCCTTGCAGAAATGCGCTTTAGGGCGCACCCTTCGGGGCCTTAGACAAATGGTTCGCGTTACAGCTCAAACGAGTTCAGCCCAGTAGCTGCGAGCTGGTCTGTTTGGCTGAAGTACATATCCGTCACCGAGCTAATATCTGGCTTAATATTCACCTCAGGTGCTGCGGCGCCAGACTCACCAGTGTGGGGTAAACCCACAATCGTATCAGCCTCGCTCTTTAACAGGTCGGCGGTGGCTACGGGCTCATCCAGCGGCGCGGTGTTAAACCACACATCATCCACAACACGGGTCTCACCGCGGTCATCCGTCCAGCTAGAACGCAGGCCTTTTAGATTACCATTGTCAGTTTCCGATATAATTTGTGCGTCTAGGGCGATAGACACCACTCCCGCATCGGACAAGCTTAACAGCTCATCGGCCTGGCTTTGGCCATCACTGTTTTGATCGCGCCACAGTTGCAGTTGTCGATAGTGTTGATCTTGCGCATCAATCACACCGTCGCTGTTACTGTCCAGCTCGGCCAGGGCTGCAAAGCCATGCTCAGCTTGTGTACCGTCCGCCAGCGCGGTGGCGCTGCCAAATAATTCTGCGCCACTGTCAATGCGGCCATTGCCATCGATATCGCGCACCAGCAGACCATCATCCGGCGCCAGCCAAGCGCTGTGTTCTAATTGGCCATCGCCATCAATATCAAACACCACGCCCTGTTGCAGCGCCAGGGTCTCCACACCATCGCCATCCAGATCTAATATCAGCGGTGTTTCCAAGCAGAACTCCGACACCAGGTATTGCTCAAACTCATGCACATAGTTCATTTCAAAGTTTGCGCTCATCGGCTCAGATAACTGGCCGCTGTCGGCATCTTTTATTTGGGCCTTAAATTCCAGCGTATAGTTGCGCTCATTGCCGCGCCAGGTTTCCCAAACTATCTGCTCTTCATCGCCTTGGGGCATGGCGGCGATGGGGTCGGTATAGGTCTCGTTATCGCTTGTTACAAATTGCAAATAATAGCCCCGGGCATCTTCATTGCTTGAGTCGGATTGGAGCATGGGCAAAAGTCGAAAGTTGCTGATATCTGCCACGCCATTGATCACCTGGGCCTCGTTGCCATAGGCATCGCGAACCACCCAGTCATCGGGCAGGCCACTAATGCTGGCGACCAAGGTATCACCACTGGAGAGGGTCGGGGCAATATCGTCGAGCCAAACATGGGCGGTACCGGCATAGAAATTATCGTAGCTGATATCGTCGGTTTCTATTTCCGGGGCATTGTAATAAGTATAGCGATTTAGATACTGATAGTATTTTGCCCCCTCATCCAGGGCGGCGTGGGCACGACCGGTACCGCTGCTATCTGCCACTGCCTCACTGCGGCGCTGAGCGTCGGCCGAGACCACAACCGCGGTCGCGCTAACACTGTTATCGGCGGCGATTAAAAATTGGCTTCCGTCTATCTGGGTCTCGACCGTGTTGCCAATATCAGCGGCGCCGATCAGGTAGCTGGCATCGGCCACCCCATCGCCATTAACATCAATCTCTACCCGCTCACCGGCCAAGGCACCATCGTCGACCCCCAGCTTAATCGTCACCCCAGCATCCAGCTCGGCCTGGCTGAGGTGCTCATCGCCACCGTCAACTATTTCCACACTGCTAAGGGCTTTGGGCGCTTGCACTTTAATGCTAAAGGGCAGTGGCTCTGTGCGCGGGCCGGTATTGCCGGCCAAATCCGTATGACTGACGGACAAAGAGTAGTCCCCCTCGGTGAAATTGGCCTGGTACTGCCATTGACCGTTGGAATCAACTTGGACAGTGGCAATACTTGCATCGCCATTAAAGATTTTAATAATGGCGCCGGGCTGGCCGCTACCGCGCAAGGTTGGGCTTAGATCATCACTGCTGTGGTTGGCGGAAATATTGCCGGTAATTGCACCGACATCATCCACTACCTTAAAGTCTTTGACCGTTTCGCTAGTGCGATCGATGGTGAGATCAAAGTTCGCGCTGGCCTGGCTGCGCTGGCCATTCTCATCGACGGCCACGACGTTAAGCTGGTAACGGCCTTCGGCCAGGGCGATGGTTGGGGAAAACGACCAGTTGCCGTTTTCATCGGCCTCTGTTTGGCCCAACAGTACATCGCCGTTGTAGACTTCAATAAGTGTCAGCGCCGGGCCAGTGCCGCGCACGCTTAAGATATCGTCATCGCTGTGGCCACCCTTCTCTAGATTACCTTGATACAGCCCAACATTGTCTTGCACCAACTGTATTTGTGGCGCCTCTGGTGGCTCGTTGGTGTCCAGGGTAAAGCGCATCCCCAAATAGGCACGCTGGCCATTGGGTAGATCAGCCATAAGAGAGATCAAATGCTCGCCATTGGGCAGGGGATCGCTAACCGCTATTTGCCAGCTGCCGTTGGGCTTGGTGTCGACTGGGCCATAGGTATGGCCATTGATACTTGCTGTTACCTTGGCGCCGGCGCCCAGCCAGCCACTAAAAACCGGGGTGCTATCGTCGCGGCTGCCGCCTTCGATAATAGTGGTATTGTCAGGCAGTACCACTTCGGTAGTGGAGATTGGTGCCGCATCCACAGTAATATTAACGGCTTCACTGGCTTCAAAACTGCCATCTTCCGCAGCCAAGCTGCGAACACTGTATTGATGGCTGCCATTTTTAATGTTATCGAGCTGACCCTGCCAGTTGCCGTGCTCATCGGCAGTTACAATACCCACGTATTGATCACCGTTATAAAGTCTTAATGGCTGGTTCGGCTCTGCCGTACCCTGCAACAATATCTGCCGAGTTTGAATGGTAGTATTGGATTGAATAGTTTGTCCGGCGAAGCCATCGTAATGGCGCGCCTGAATAGTGATAGACATAGAAGCTCCCTAACCCGTTGTGAAGACGCCGCTGACTGCCCAGCTGACGACATTGTTTTTTAATTAATATTCAGGGATTTTACTGAAAGAAAATTAAGCGCCTAAGCCAAACATCGGCTGGCGCTAAAAAACGGCATTAGTTATTAAGAAAGGCGGTGCAACTAAACCATCAGCCCATTCTTTGGTATTAGATGCTGGTTACCCAACCACCCGCAAAAGGCACAACCTGACCAACTATATGGGTATTTTGCTGGGATGCTAGAAAGGCCATCAGGTTGGCTGTCTCTTGGGCCGGGCCACAGCGACCGGTGGGCACTTGTTTTAACTCTTCTTGAAACTTGGCACTGTCGCGCTTGGCTTTGGGGTAGTAGTCTTCGTTCTCAATATAGTTTTGGCCAATGCCGTTAAACTGCACCCCAAAGCGCGCCAACTCGCTGCCGGCGGTACGCACAAACGCATTTTGGGCGCCGCGCATGGTGGCGTAGCTGCTGGCGCCATAGATGGCGCGCAGCGGCGCGGCACTGGTAATAGCCACAATTTTGCCCGCCCCCCGGGCCTTCATCTGCCCGCCAAAAGCGCGCACCACGCGCATAAATGGATGCAGCAATTTATCGCACAACTCAAACCACTCCTCATCGCTGATATTTTCTACTTTATTGGGGCGGGGGTTATTGCCGAAATTGGCAATTAGGATATCGGTGGGGCCGGCAGCTTCCAACAGCGCTTGCACCGCCTCGCTACTATCTAGAGCTGCGGACCAGGCCAGCACATTGGCACCCAAGTTACCGAAGTGTTCCACCGCGATTGGGCCCATATAATTATCACTGTCAGTTACCACCACGCGCTTGTTTGCAAATTCAGATTGAGTCATGGCCCACCTACTTATTTGAAGTTTTGATGGGCAATAATAACCTGAGTCCAGCACCGTTGATCAATGGTGGTTTGTGCCTATTTTTGCTGTGTTTATATGGCGCCGCTTGGCTGGCAGATGCCGACAGATGGTCACTGCCGGCATCTGCCCCCGCCGCCTTTACCATCAGCCCGGCACCGCAGATGTGGGCTTTAGAGCCCGCTCTTCGGGGCCTTGAGGTGCCTTTGCCCCAAGGCCTGAGCGTCCCGCGTTATTCAGCGCTACCCTAATACTTCTGGTAGCACTTCTGGCACCACCGCGAGCAAGGGCTGGGCACTTGCATCCAACTCGCTGAGGCTGGCACTATCGCTATTAGCCAATGGGGCTAGCGGCTGATTAAGCGCGGCTTGAGCGCCGTGATCGGCGACACTGTCGAGCAGGCTATCCAGCTGCTCAGCAACCGGCTCCGCCAATAGGTCCGCCAGCGCCAGCTCGGTGCGCTCAGCGGCATTGGCGCTATTGTGCTCGGCGGCGCCAAACTCAACAGTGGTCTGCTCACTCAGATCGTGATGGCCGTTGAGTGACACATAGCTGTAATTGTGCTGATAACCGCTGTCCGTAATAATCACCTCCGAGTGCGTGTGGGCGCTGCGGCTCCACACCCCATCTTCCGCCTTGAAC
>JAOXRV010000836.1 GCA_025800435.1 Cellvibrionaceae bacterium
TGTATTTATGCGTCCCCCAGAACCCTTTACCCAACCCAAAGCTCGGCAACGAAGGCAAGGATTTAAGGCACAAATTTGAAGCTATAAAATAAATACACAAGACCAATGTACTACTGCTCGTCGTTGCGATAAAGCACCCCCTGCTCTGTTTTTTGTGGCTCTATTTCCAATGGTGGTAATTCTTTCTCGGCGGCGGCCTTGGCCTCTGCTTCGGCGGCCAACTCAGCCAGTAAACGCTGTTCGGCCAGGGCGCGCATTTCCGCCAGGGCGGCGGCGCGGGTGGCGGCTTCGGTTTTGGCGGCCCGACTCAGCTCGCCTTCGGCACCGGTACTGGCCATGGCTTCGGCAGCGGCTAGGCTTAAACGCTCCGGCGCTCGGCGTGACACCATCACCACCACCCGCCGGTTTTTGGCCCTGCCCTCGGCCGTTTCATTGCTGGCCACCGGTCGAAATTCACCGTAGCCAAGCGCGGCTAAACGCTGGGGGCGCAAACCGGCATCGATCAATAACTTGACCACCGCAGCGGCGCGGGCGGCGGATAACTCCCAATTACTGGGAAAACGGGCACTGCTAATGGCCCGATTATCGGTGTAACCTTCAATTTGCAGTTGATTGTCGTAGCCGCGCAGCTTATCGGCCAACTGGCTAAACAGGGCCAGCGCAAGCTCACTGGGCCTGGCACTGCCCGAGGCAAACAACACATTAGAGGGCAGTGTTAATTGCAGCCACAGCTCATTGCTGTCTAACTCGACCTGCTCATCTTCGATCAAATCGGCAAACTCGCTGCGCAGCTGGCTCTCTAATACCGGCAGTTCCGCAGTGCTGTCAAAGGCACCGTGGCCGTCGCCATCGTTGCCGCTGTCAATCGCCGAGGGCAGCGCCGAAAAAATTGGATCCCCAACTTGGATAGGCTTGGTCGATTTAGTCTCGGTATTAAAAATTCCCTTTAAGCTGGTCGACAACTCCTTGTACTTGGCCTCGTTAACCTGGGAGATGGAATACATCACCACGAAAAACGCGAACATCAAGGTGATAAAGTCGGCGTAGGAAACCATCCAGCGCTCGGCATTGACCCGGCTCGGGCCAGAGCCCGAGTCGGGGCGGTGGCGTAAGCGGGCGCGGCTATTTCTTAACACGGCCGCCCCCTAGCTTAAAAAGCCCTTGAGCTTGGCTTCGATGGTGCGTGGGTTTTCGCCCTGGGCGATGGCAATGATGCCCTCGATAATCATCTCTTGATAAAGCGAATCAGCCTGCACCGACTGCTTCAGCTTATTGGCAATCGGCAGTAATAACAGGTTGGCAAAGGCTACCCCGTAGATAGTGGCGACAAAGGCCACCGCGATGCCCGGCCCCAACAGCTCGGGTTCGGTTAAATTATTCATCACATGAATCAGGCCAATTACCGCACCGATAATGCCGATGGTGGGGGCATAACCGCCCATGGCCTCGTAAAAACCGGCGGCGTTGTGGTCGCGTTGCTCGCGCGCGGCCAGTTCAATTTCCAGGGCTTGGCGAATTGAGTCGATGTCATTACCGTCGATCAACAACAGCAGGGCCTTGCGACAAAAGCGGTCTTTTTCCACCTCGGCCACAGTTTCCAAACCCAACAGGCCTTCCTTGCGCGCCAGTATTGCCCAGCTCACCACCCGCTTAATGCCTTTATCAAAAGCCGGGTAACTGGGTACAAGAATGCGTTTGCCCAGACTCAGGGCGCGGGATAGGTTTTGTCTGGGAGTTTGTAACACCGCGGCGCCGATGGTGCCACCCAATACAATTAAAGCCGCCGGTCCATTGAGGAGAGACTGGAGACTACCTCCTTCCAGAAAATTGCCGCCGAGTAGCGCTGCCAAACCAAGGGCAAAACCCAGCAGTGTCAACAGATCCATTACATCGCCTCAACCAACTGCTGCCCGATCTGATTTAACGGTAACACATGGTCGGTGAGTTTGGCTTTGGCAACTGCCATGGGCATGCCATAAATAACCGATGAAGCTTCGTCCTGGCTCCAAATTACACCGCCACGGGCCTTGATTGCACGGGCACCTTCACAACCATCACTGCCCATCCCGGTCAGCACCATTCCAAACGATCGACTAGCAAAGGCCTCGGCCGCAGAACCAAAGGTGACATCCACCGACGGTTTGTAACTGAGACTTTGATCGCCATCGATTACTTCGATCTGCATGGGGTTGCGCTGGCTGAACAACAGCTGCTTGCCACCGGGCGCCAATAGCGCCACCCCGGGTTCAAGATGATCACCATGGGCGGCATGGCGAACTGTAATATGACACTCCCGATCCAGTCGCT
>JAOXRV010000855.1 GCA_025800435.1 Cellvibrionaceae bacterium
AATTCAATAACCTCACGGCCATTGGCATCGGCCGCATCAATAATCTGCTGGGGAACAAATGGGTTGCTGATTAACTTACCAGCGCTATTGAGGTAACGCACGGGTAAACCATCGCTGCCGTCAGTGAATATATCATCTGAAGACAGTGGGAACGGCTCAAGCTGAGAGACAGTTTCAGAGCTGGCGTAAGTCCCCTCGAAGAACACTCGGGTTTCTTCGTTAAAGTCGTAATGTATATTGGTGCTCAGCAATAGGCGATCGGTGGGTATAGCGATGGTGCGGAAAGCCGAGCGGTTAAAACCATTGGGCACGCGACCGGCCGCCTCGTTACCATTGGCATAAAAACTATCCACCAGGGTGCCGTCGGGTAAAAAGGTCCAGTCATCAGAGGAGCTGCCTGTTCCGCTAACATCAAAGCGGCCCTGGGGCGGGAAACTGGAAAAGAAAGGCAGGGTTTGGCCAAATGGTGAGCCTCCAAAGAACGCCGATGATACCGCATCAGTGCGGGTGCGCTGACGATCCCGGGAATAAACAGCACCCTGCTTAGTATACCCCAAATGCATGACCGCATTACCTTATCATCGGCAAAATTACCGCCGACCAATAGGC
>JAOXRV010000858.1 GCA_025800435.1 Cellvibrionaceae bacterium
CGACGAGCCAGGTTGCAGTGCCTCCAGCTCAATTTCCCCCAAGCCGGCCAGCGGGCCGGAATTCATCCAGCGCAAATCATTGGCAATTTTTAGCAGCGATACCGCCACGGTTTTTAACTGCCCGGATAGGGCCACGGCTACATCCTGGGAGCCGATATGGGCGAAAAAGTTATCCTCCGGGCTAAAGTTAAGGCCGCTGCGGGCAGTTAGGGCCTCGTTAAAGCACTGGGCAAATTCTGGGTGGGCATTAATGCCGGTACCGACCGCCGTGCCGCCCTGGGCCAGTTGTTGGATGCTCGGTTGCAGTTGGCGCAGGTGCGTGATGTTTTGGGCAATTTGACTGGCCCAACTGTTGAGGCTCTGGCTCATGCGCACGGGCATAGCATCCATCAAATGGGTGCGCCCGGTTTTGACGTGGCTGTCTACCTGGGCAGCTTTAGCCTCGATGGTTTGTTGCAAATACTCCAGCGCGGGCAACAGTGTATTGGCCAGTTCGGTTGCGGCGCTGATATGAATGGTGGAGGGGATAATGTCGTTGCTGCTCTGGCCGCAATTGACATGGTCGTTGGCGCCCACGGTTTCGCCCAGGCGCGCACTGGCGAGGCTGGCCAGCACTTCATTGGCATTCATATTACTGCTGGTACCAGAGCCAGTTTGGAACACATCCACCGGGAAGTGTTGCATCAGCTCGGGCTCGGCCAATAAATCCTCGGCGGCGCCGGCAATAGCGGCGGCCATCGGCGCGCTGATCTGCCCGAGCTTGCCATTGGCCTCGGCGGCGGCGGCTTTGGCGGTGATCAAGGCACGGATAAATGCCTCCGGCATAGCCTGGCCGCTGATGGGGAAGTTATTGACCGCGCGCTGGGTTTGGGCGGCGTAGAGGGCGTTGCTGGGTACTTCCAGCTCGCCCATGCTATCGCGTTCAATTCGAAAATCTGTCATCGCTGTTTCCTTAAACATATTGAAGTTGGGGTTTAATGGGCGAGCCCGGCGCGCACATAGTCACTGCTTAGAGACAATTCGCGCAGCATTTGCCGCAGCCGTTGTTGGGCCACTTGATCGCGGCCGATACGGCCGTAGTCGCGCAGTGGCTGGTAAATTTGGTCGAGACAGACACAGCGCCAGTGGGCGGGTAGCAGCTCATCGCTAATGGTGTCTAGCAGCAGCTGATACTGTGCCTCTAGACTACTCAGTTGGCTGGGAATATCGCAGCAGTGGCAGGGATTGCGCGGCCGGGCGCGACGGCAGCAGCGGTCTGCCAGCAACCATTGCTGGATTAGCTGGGGCTTGTCGGGATACAGGGCGTGGCGTATCTGCAAACGCAGTTGCTTGAGGTTTGAGGGTGACATGGTGTAGCTCCACACTTTAATGCAAATGATTATTATTAATATCTGTTGTGATTGCAAGCAGCTGGTTTTTGTTTGGCGCGGGTTTAAGTTTGGTTCGGTTTATATATAATAATGATTATCATTAGTATTTAAGGTGTGTTATGGAAGTTCTCGACAATATTCCCAAAACCCTATTGATTCCCCTGTGGGCCAGGGCCAAGGCAACCCTTAGCAACGAAGAGGGCTGTAACGATGGTTTTGCCCTGGCCATGCTGGATACTGAAGAGATGGACTTTCGTGCGCTGGAGGCCATGCCCCCGAAAATGCGCCAGATGATGGTGACTGGTGTGGCGGTTCGCAGCCGCCTGTTTGACGAGGCGGTGTTGCGCTTTATCCAGCGCTTTGAGCAGCCGGTGATTATTAACCTGGGCTGTGGTTTGGATTATCGCAGCCATCGGCTCGGTGATAAGTCGGTGCAGTGGTATAACGTCGATGTT
>JAOXRV010000862.1 GCA_025800435.1 Cellvibrionaceae bacterium
ACAGGACCAATTTGCCTGGAGCAAATTTGGGCTTGGCCGCAGGCCGAACGCCTGGATGGCGTGAGTCCACGTATTTACCGCGTCCCCCAGAAGTAAGTCCCCACCCCAAGGCTCGGTATCGAAGGCAGAAAAGTTAATCGATACGACTCAACGAATGACGCTCAATCAGAACCACCGCCTGGGCCGCAATACCTTCCTTGCGCCCAGCCAAGCCCAACCCCTCAGTCGTAGTCGCCTTAACATTGATACAATCACCCCCCACCTGACAATCCGCCGCAATATTACTCACCATGGTGGCAATATGCGGGGCCATCTTCGGCGCCTGAGCGACGATAGTCATATCCGCATTAACCAAGCCAAAACCTTTGGCCTGTAACTTGGCAACCACCAAGCGCAATAACTCGCGGCTATTGATGCCTTTATATTGGGGGTCGGTATCGGGAAAATGGCGGCCGATATCCCCGAGCCCAGCGGCACCCAACAGGGCATCGCACAAAGCGTGCAACAACACATCGCCATCAGAATGAGCTTTTAAACCCTGAGGGTGATCAATCGCCACCCCACCGATCACAATTTTACCGGTAAACGGCGCCTCGGTTTCAAAGGCGTGCACATCGTAGCCCTGGCCAATACGCAGTGGGATCACGATTTATTCCTCGTTTAAATGTTTAGCCAAAATAAATTCTGCCAGGGGCAAATCTTCGGGCCGGGTTATTTTAATATTGTCCGCCGGGCCATCCACCAGCGCAGCTTTTAAACCCGCCTGCTCAATTGCGCTGGCCTCATCGGTAACGGCCAGGCCCTGTTGCAGTGCTTGCTCCAGGGCATTGAGCAGCAGACCAAAGCGAAACAGCTGGGGGGTTTGGGCGGCCCAGATACGGCTGCGGTCGAGGGTGGCCTCGACCTGTTGGCGGGCGTCGCTCTGCTTTAGGGTATCGGCAAGGGGGTGGGCCAAAATACCACCCACCGGGTGCTCGGCCAGTTGTGCCAGCAACGCCAGCAGCGCCGAGTGGCGCACACAGGGGCGGGCCGCATCGTGCACCAGTACCCAGTCATCCGCATCGGCCTCGCCTTGCAAACTGCGCAGGGCATTAAGCACCGAGTCGGCACGCTCGCGCCCACCATCGACCACCCGAATTGGCCCGCTTATTTTTAGCTCGGGCCAGTAGGGGTCAGCGGGGGCCAGGGCCAGGGTAATACTGGCGATGGAGTCCAGCGCAACCAGGGCAGCGATACTGTGTTCAATAACGGTTTTGCCGGCCAGGGGCAGGTATTGTTTGGGCCGATCGGCCCCCATGCGTGCGCCAACCCCGGCGGCTGGGATTACCGCCCAGTAGCGTGGCTTATTGCTCATCGGGTTCGATCACCATATAAAACGTTTCACCCTCTTTGATCATGCCCATATCGCTGCGGGCGCGCTCTTCGATGGCATCGGTGCCGTTGCGCAGGGCTTTGACTTCGATCTCAAGCAATTTATTGCGCTGGGCCAGGCGCTCATTTTCCTGCTGGCGCTGTTCGATCTCCCGCTCTAGGCGGGCCACATGGGCAAAACTGCCATCACCCACCCAGAGTCGGTATTGCAGGGCGAGCAATATAATAAAGAGTATTAAACTGATCCACTTCATGGGCGTATCCTAGCAATCTACCGCAAAACTATCCATGTAAGCTTTGCCGCCAGAAAGTGTGTTGGAGCGTGTGATGTTCTAATTGGGTGGCATCGTTACCGAGGCTTGGGGTGGGTGTTGCTTCTGGGGGACGCATAAACCCATCCCTGGGGCTCTCGTCC